>SLRR01000226.1 GCA_007130865.1 Spirochaeta sp.
ACGGACAGAAGCTCGCTAGCGATCGCCGGTCTGCCGCCGGCTGCGGGTCGATCGTTCGACAGGCCGCCGCGTTCTGCAACTCGTTTGTTTACTTTTTTACCTCGGTCCGTCCCGTCCGGGAACTGTTCCTTCCCGATCATAGCGGTTATCAATGTCTTCTTTTCGATTGAATCTGTCGACCAGTGCCCGGCGTTCCTGCCGTCCCGGAGCACCGTGATCTCCCCGGAAATCTCAAGCACATCGTCGAGATTATGAGATACGTACACCACGGAACGTCCCTGCGAAGTGAGACGCCGAATCATCGCGAAGAGATGAGACTTTTCTTCCAACGTCAATGCCGTAGCCGGTTCGTCCATGAAGTAAACGGACGCTTCCCGGGCGAACGCTCGAGCGATCGCCACCATCGCCCGTTCACCCGGAGCAAGGTACCGTACCGGCTCGTCGAGCGGAATATCCACGCCCAGTTCCTGGAAAATCGCGTGCGTGTTCCGCCGGAGCGCTCGCCGATCGTACAATCCGGCACGACTCGGTAATCGGTGACCCAAATACACGTTCTCCCCGGCGGTAAAATAGTCGATCAGATTCAGCTCCTGGTGAATGAACGCAAGTCCGAGGTCGCGGGCATCCGCCGCCCCGCCGATCGTTGTTTCCAAACCTCTCACGAACAGTTCCATATGATCCGGTCTCGCCACCCCCGCGAGGCACTTGATCAACGTCGATTTACCGGCACCGTTCTCACCTACCAGCGCGTGGACAGACCCGCTTTTCACCGTCAATTCCACCCGCTCCAATGCACGAACACCCGGATAGTCCTTGCTCACATCTCGAACGTGCAGCAACGGCGATGCCACAGCAGATGTCGCAACCGCGGAAGGCGTGGAACCGGTGGGGGTGGAGCTTGTTGGCGCGTGGCCCGTCGGCGTGTCACCGGCAGCGGGCGTCGAGCCGGTGGCAACAACCTCGCTCGTCGCGGACGGCTCGCGGGCCGCAGGCGAATCACCGGCGGCGCGAGTCGAATCGGTAGCGCGCTTCGGATACTTCTTCTTCATTGGGAGGTCCCCGTTTCTCGGATCACGTACCGCAGATCCGCGGTATTACCGTTGCGAGAGAGTGAAACGCTTACCCGGTCGCTCCGCATAAAAGCGTAGTCAAAGAGCACGGCGGAACCTCCTGCGTCCATACTGACACGTTCGGAGAAGAAGCAAGCAGTATTCGGGGCAAGGTCCAACATTTTTACTACGTTCGGTGGCGGGGTCTCCACCGTAAGAGACTCCGTCGCCCGCGAAATCACCACTTGCAACTGTCGACCGAGAGCGGCGTAGAGCGAACTGCCCGGTTCGTAATCCCGAAGAATGGACCAGTTAGCCGGAACAACGCAGGATTCCTGGTAAACCACTGGAATCTCGTCGACCATCCGCAAACGAACGATCATACTTACCAACGATGAATCCAACCCTAAAGCACGTGCCGCCGCGTCGTTCCGAACCGACTCGGTGCGATCCAGCACCACCGTCCGCAAGGAACCGGATGCGTCTCCCAAAGCGCCGCGGAAACTACTCAACTCAAACCCGCGGTGCTCCTCGTTGAGACCCGTAACAAAACTGCCGATCCCGTGGCGCGATTCCACGAGACCTTCGTTCTCGAGCAAACGCAACGCCTGTCTGACGGTCATGACCGTAGTATCAAACTCGTCCGCCAGGGCGGACTGGCTCGGCAACGCATCCGACAACCGGTAGATCCCGTCGACGATTCGACGTCGTAATTCCTGAGCAATATCGTGATATCGGAGACGAGGCTCCCTCATGAACTACTCCCACGTCGCACGCCGACGTTCCGGTGAGTCCGGCACACCAACGCCAAAGCTATAGTCTTCTATAAGACTATAAGTGTACGATAACGCCGGTTGTCCGTCCTGTCAAGAAGTTTTTGCGGAAACGTTGGGGGACGTTTTAACGTTCGCCGCTTGAGTCTCGTTATATCTAGGGTATTTACAAGCTTGTTGATAAAGTGGCCTAACTACTTAACTCGTAATAAGTTACAAGAATACGACCCGATCGACTGTGCTAATTCTTTAAGGTGTAAAGAAATGCGTATTGCATATCAACAGGCTTCTGAAAACCTCAAACGGGCTGCAGAGCCTCACACGACATAAACGCCCGCAATCTGCTATATTCCTGAGCTATCATGAAACGCCTCTTACACGTAATCGCCGACTACGCGCCCAAATCACAGGAGTTCGGCGAGATCCTGCAGCGAATCTGGACGCAGAACTGGGACCTGGACCTGGTGGTCCTGCCCACGAGCGTACCCTCCCTGGACACGATCGGCACGGGATACCTCGTCTACCAGCTCGCCCTGGGCGAAAACCCGCCGGGAACCGTGATGTACGTGAACACCGCGCCACGCAAAGAGCGGACCACCGCGATGGAAAACAACGCCGGCGAGAAACTCGTCTGGACCCGCCTCCGGAACGGGGTCGAACTCGTGGCAGTGAACAGCGGATACACCCTGGCACTCCTCCGGGACGAAATCGAATCGTACCGCCAGGTTCGCGTCGCATACCAGGGCAGCCAGTTCCGCAGCCGCGACTTCTTTCCCCCGGTTGTCTCCGCAGTCCTGCACGGCCGTCACGAGGAAGTCCTGCAGGACGAACTCGACGCCACCGCGCTCCCGCCGTACCCCGAGTCGGTGGTGATGTGGATCGACGGATTCGGCAACATTAAAACGAGCATCCGCAGCAGCGCAGACCGAACACGCAACATGCTCGGCGAAAAAATCCATATCGTGATCGGCACACGCCGCGCCACCGCGCTCGTCACCGGCGGCAGCTTCTCCGTGGACGAAGGCGAACTCGCCTGGAGCGTCGGCTCCAGCGGCCACGCCGACCCCTTCATGGAAATCTTCCTCCGCGGCGGCAGCGCCGCGGACCTGTTTGACAACCCCGCCGCGGGAACACCAATCGAGATCACGGACTAAGTCCGTCGCCTCTCGCCGGGTCGGCCTCCCTCACGGCCGGCCTCCCTCACGGCCGGCCTCCCTCACGGCCGGCCTCCCTCACGGCCGGCCTCCCTCACGGTCGACGCCGGCGCGTGGCATCCTCGCGCCCGAACCGGCACGCGAGGCTCACTGAATTAACGCCCGCGTCTCGTCCGCGACTTTACCAGAGCTCTGCCGCAAGCGCGCGGATCCGTTCGACCTCAAACTGGGCACCCACCTGCAGGATAATTTCCTCCGCCAGGTACCCGGCGATCTCTCCGCAACGGCGCGGTGAATCTCCACGAACGAGCCCCGCGAGAAATCCCGCAGCGTACATATCTCCCGCCCCGGTAGTGTCCCGCGGCGTGATCGGTCGGGCGGGCACCGACTCGATTACAGGCTCCGCGGTCGCGCGTGTTTCTCCGGTCGCCGGGGAGCGCCCGGCCGGAAGGTTCGGGCGGTGCGCCACCAGCGAACCCTCTTTACCGGTCTTGAGCGCCACGATAGGCACCATCTCCGCGAGACCGGCCGCCAGTGAGCGGCTGCCGGCGCGGGCGGCGCCTTCGGGTTCGCCCTGACCCTCACCGGGGCCGAGAAGGATTTCCGCCTCGCGGCGGTTGGCAAAGACCACATCGATCTCCTCGGGCAGGAGTTCCAGAAAATCGTCGCGGTACCGTTCGACGGCAAATGGATCCGCCAGGTCGAACACGACATGACCGCCTTCACCGTGGGTGATCTCGATCGCCCGCCGGATCGCGCCTTTCTGCGTCTCCGTATCCCACATGTACCCGGTGAAGTAGAGAAACCCGCCGTCACGAACGGTGGTTCTCAGAAGATCGTCGTCGAGGTCGGCAACGCCGAACTCCCGGCACATCCCCAGGTGCGTGTTCATCGTGCGTTCGCCGTCGGGCGTGACCAGGATGATGCTCGAACCCGTGGCGCCGTCACCGTGGACAAGACGCGAGGTGATGCCATACGCGGCGACCTGCGCGTCGTAGGTCCGGCCGAACTCGTCGTCGCCGATCTTGCCGCTGATCACGCCGGTAACGCCGAGTCCCGCGAGCGCCAGGAGCGTGTTCGGCGCCGACCCGCCCGGTCGAAGCTGCGGTTCCTTCCCGGAGAAGTGGCGCAGGATCTCCTGCTGCCGCTCCTCCGTGACCAGGTGCATGATACCTTTGTCGAGTTCGAGTGCCCGGAGGTCATCCTCCGTGGCATTGAAGACCACGTCGATCAGGGGATTACCGATTCCAAATACTGCGGACATGCCCTGCATTATAACCGATTCGAAACGCCACGTCCCGGCCGGCGACGATAACGACGACGGGGCGACAACGAAAACGACGACGGGGCGACAACGAAAACGACGACGGGGCGACAACGAAAACGACGACGGCGACTTTTTTCCGGTGCTCTGCTACAATCCGCGGTCATGGATTTAAGCTCGATTTCCCTGCTGCAGGCGGTGGTGGTGTTTGTCGCCGGTATTGGGGCGGGGTTTGTGAACTCGATGGCCGGGGGTGGCTCGCTCATGGCGATCGCGGCGCTGCTCTTCATCGGCATGCCCTCGACGATCGCGAACGCCACGAACCGCGTGGCGATCGTGATGCAGAACTCGGTGAGCGTGGGGCGTTTCCGCCGCGCGGGCCTGCTGGACCTGAGAGACACGATGACCGCGGTCGTGCCGGCGAGCCTCGGCGCTATCGTGGGCACGCTGATCGCCGTGGAGATTCCGGAACAGATCTTCGATATCGCCCTGGCGGTCGTGATCGTCCTGGTGCTGATCACGGTCTTTCTTCCCTCGCCCGGCAGCAGGTCGAACTCCCGTCCGAACACGGATTCCGACACCGATTTCGACGCGACACTTCCCGCGCTATCCCGGTCGCGACCCGTTCTCTTTGCGATCGCCCAGGGCACCGCGTTCTTCGTGGTGGGGATCTACGGCGGGTTCGTACAGTCCGGCGTGGGGTTTCTGCTCCTGGCGGTGATCCGATGGATTCGCGGATACGACCTGGTAGCGTCGAACGCGGTGAAAGTTTCGATCGTAGTCGTGTTCGGCGCGATTTCCCTGGCGATCTTCGCGGTCAACGGCATGGTGGTATGGAGCGCCGGCATCCTCCTGGGCCTCGGAACGATGGTCGGCGCCTGGCTCGGCGTGCACCTGGCAATCAGGCACGGTTCGGGGTTCGTACGCTGGGTGGTTGTCCTCTCCGCCCTCGCCGCGGCACTGCGCCTCCTGGGCGCGTTCT
>SLRR01000145.1 GCA_007130865.1 Spirochaeta sp.
CGGTACGACGACGAGGTGTCCTACAAGAGCCTGGGGCGCATCGTCTTTGGTGCGGCGGCGACGGGCACCAGGTCCAGTGCCGCGGTGGAGCAGATGCGTGCGTTTCTGGAACGCGCAGGGATACCCGGCGTGATTCCCGAGGACATCACCCACGCGGTGTGGAACAAGTTCATGCTCAACGTGGGGATCAACCAGTGGTCCGCGGTCCTGCGAGCACCCTACGGCCTCTTTCACCGGGAGGGACCGGCGCGGGACCTGATGCGCGCCGCCATGCGCGAGGTTCTGGCGGTTGCGGAGAAGCGCGGCGTCCCCCTGACGGAGGAGGACCTGGAAGCGTGGATTCCCGTGGTGGAGACACTCTCCGCTCCGGGCAAGACCTCGATGCTGCAGGACGTGGAGGCGAGACGCAAGACGGAGGTCGAGATGTTTGCCGGCCGGGTGGTGGAGATGGGTCGGGAACTGGGCGTGGCGACCCCGATGAACGAGACGCTGCTGACTGCGATCCGCGCGATCGAGGAGCTCTATTCCGCGTCGTTCGCGTCCGCCAGGTAGCGCCGCAGGTACTCCTGTTTCCGCTGCCGCAGGAGGCGGGAGATCGACACCTTGTAGATATGCGGATTGATGAGGCGCTTGTAGGTCTCGTCCAGAGCGTCAAGATTGGACAGCACCTTGGACCGGATCTCCGCGAGCGGCGGCGAAGGCTGCACGCGGCGACCTCCGGACATCTGCAGCTGAAGCAGCGGCTCCACCCGCTCGTAACGGCTCAACCGGGTGTGCCGGAAGTCGCCGGAGGGGTGGTAGAGGACGTACTCCCGGTCACCGGCGATCTCTTCCCGGTTGCACGCCACCAGGTCCGCGATCGGGTAGTCCTCCTCGCCATAGAAGCGCCAAACCTGTTTGATCCCGGGGTTGGTACTCTTCTCCGGGTTGTCGCTCACTTTCATGGTGGGCACGAACGTTCCGTCAGGAGATTCCTTTGCGCTCAGTTTATATACCCCCGTGAGAGAAGAGTCGGACCCGCCCGTGACCAGTTGCGTCCCCACGCCGTACATGTCGATCGGGCTGTCCGCTGCCACAAGCTGCGAGATGATCTGTTCATCAAGTTCGTTTGAAACGGCGATCTTCGCGTCCTGTAATCCCGCCGCGTCCAGGCGCGCTCGAACCTGCTTGCTCAGGTACTGGATGTCCCCGCTGTCCAGGCGGACTCCCATGGAATGCCCCTGTGCCTGGAGCTCCTTCCCGACGGTGATCGCGTTCTCGACCCCGCACCCCAGGGTGTCGTAGGTGTCGATCAGCAGAATCGTCTTGGCGGGATAGAGCTCGGCGTACCGTCGAAACGCCTCGAGCTCCGAGTCAAACGCCATTACCCAGCTGTGCGCCATCGTGCCGGTGACGGGGATTCCGTAACGCATCCCCGCCAGGGTGTTGCTCGTAGCCGCGGCTCCGCCGACGTAAGCGGCCCGGGACGCGCTCATCGCACCGTCGGCCCCCTGGGCGCGGCGCAGACCGAACTCCGCGATCGCCGCGCCCTCGGAGGCACAGTAGATGCGGGCGGTCTTGGTGGCTACCAGCGTCTGGTAGTTGATCGTGTTAAGGAGCAGGCTCTCGATCAGCTGCGCCTCGAGGATCGAGGTGTGCACGCGCAGGAGCGGCTCCTGGGGAAAGACCAGCGTCCCTTCCGGTACGGACCAGAGTTCTCCGGTAAAACGGAACGACGCCAGGTATTCGAGAAAATCATCCTTGAAGAGCCCCTGATCGGCCAGGTAGTCGATCTCCGCCGAGGTAAACCGGATCGTCTCGAGCGTCTCGACCAGGTCGTCCAGACCGGCAAAAACGGAGAACCCGCCACCAAAGGGTTGCCGCCGGAAAAACATGTCGAACACCGCCTGCCGGTGCATCCCGTAATGGTGATACCCCTGCATCATCGTCAGTTCGTACAGGTCCGTCAGCAGCGCAGCGTTGCGAATCATGACTCCATCATACCGGGAATTCGAACTTTGCGTAGGGGGAAGCGAAAAAAACGGATCTTTTCCTCCACCGAGTGAAGCGCGCCCGTCACCGGACCCCGTAATGGTCGGTAGCAAGGGGGAGAAATGACGGTTCTGTTTGACTTGCTGCTTCTGGAGTGCTCCCGGGAGGACAGCCGGACCGGGAGGGTGTCGCTGGTCGTGCTGAGCGCGCTCGTGGGGTCCGCCGTGGGAGCGGGGTCGGGAAATGCTTATACAGCCGCTCTTGTGGTGCTTCCGTTCCTGCCGGCGGTAGCTCGTGGCTGCGCCGGCTCCGGCGATATCCTGGGCGTTCTGGCGGTGGGAGTGCGCTTCGAGTTTGTACAGGCGTTTACCGTGATCGTACTCGCTTGCCTTGCCGGAGCAGTTACAGCGTTTCTGTCTGGTCGGTCGACTCCCGGGCAAACGGTGCCGTTCTTTCCCTGCATCGCTCTGGGCATCGTCCTGGTGAGGGGGTTGGCGTGACGAACGGATCCTTACGCGCCGGGCGCGCTCGCCTGCTGATCGGCGTCACGGTCGCACTGGCGGCATTGGCGATGCCCGGTGTCGTGCGGATCGCCGCGGATCCTGCGGCCGATCCGCAGATCCGGACGTTCAGCGTTCGGAACGAACCGGTCGAACAGGTGCTGTTGGCGTTTGCCGAGCGGACCGGTATCTCCCTTGTGACCGACGACACCGTAACGGGAACGGTCTCGGTGGTGCTACACGACGTTTCGGCCCGGGAGACGGTGATGCAGATCGCCGGGGCCGCGGACCTGCTCGTGGAAGATCAAAACGGAGTCTTCCGGATCAGCCGGGTCCACCTCAGGCGAACCGGCGCCGACGCGTGGACACTCCGGAGTTCCGGAGCACCGCTGGGCTCCGTGTTCCGGGAGATATCACGCGAGTCCCGCCGGGCGATCACCGTGGAAGCCGGTCTGACCGCACCGGTCAGTTTCTCGATCGGTCCCCTGACGATACCGAAACTCCTGGAGGCGCTGTGCGATCACGCGGGATTGCACCTGGAAGAATCCCGGAGCGGTTACCGCGTGGGTGGGAACACTGCGCCGGATACCGCGCCGGAATCGGCGGCGCCCGCGATTGCGGACGAGATTCGGCTGATAACGGACGACGTTCCCGGAAGCGAGATCCGCCTTACCGCGCGCCGGACCACGGTTCGGGCGATCCTGGACTATCTCTTCGAGCATCGTCACGATCACTTCCTGCCGGTCGCTTCCCTCCGCGCGCCGGTGAACGATCTAACCGTTTCCGCGCCGGATCAGCAGGTGCTCTGGCATCGCATCAGAACCGCGCTCAACCTTCACTCGATACCCGACGGTGACACGTGGATCGTAACGGAAAGCGGGCAGGAACAACGACTGGCGCAGTTCCGGTCACAGGCGGTGGTCACGTTGCGCAACCGGTCCGTATCCGAGGTGGAGGAGGCGCTCGCCCGGATCCGCCACCTGGAGATCCAGGTAAACGATCACCGGCGGAATGTCCTGGTCCTGCGGGCGCTGCCGGAGACGCTTGCGGAGGCACTCGAACTCGTGGCAATTCTGGAAGAGCAACCCCGGGGCAACGGGACGCTCCTGGTCTCCCTGGAACGTGCGACTCCTTCCGAAGCAGGCGAGATCCTGAGAAGACGTTTTCCCGACGCTGAAATCATCACCGACGACCGTCTCGGGAACGTGATCGTCACCGCGCCGGAGAACAGTCTCTCCACGATCCGCACCGCTCTGGAAAACCTCGACCACCGACCGGAAACGCGCAGTTACGGCGTACGGCACGCGGAGCCGGACGAGTTGATCCGCGCGGCCGGCAGCGACCACGGGCTGGATCTGCTCGTGGCGGGCAGCGACGGCCGGAGCCTTGTTCTCCGGGGTAATCGGCAGAACCTTCAGCGGACACTGGAACTGTTTCACCACGTGGACCGCCCCCGGGAACAGCTCCGGTTTGATCTCTGTATCATCCAGTACCAGGGTAGTACGTCGGCACACCGCGGTACCCGTGCTTCGATCACTCGCGATGGGAGCACCGTCGGGGTATTCGAGACGACCTGGGACGCTACGGCCCGGTTCGATCAGCTCCTGACGCTGCAGTTTGATCTGCTCTCGGCGCTGGGATACCAGGCGGCTCTGGCGGTTACCGGCGAACTCGCGGAAAACTCCGCCCGTCTCGTGGTGGATACGAGCCTGCGCGCCGGTGACGGAGAGACGGTCACTCTGGAGAATGCCGCCACGTACCGCTATCGGGACTATCCCGAGGACGACGAGTCCTCCACTGTTTACGGAATCACCCGGGAAATCGACAGCGGTCTCGAGGTGGAGCTTCGCGGCCGGTATCACCGCGACCGGTCGGTAACGGTCGATATCCGCGTGTCTCTCTCAAAACAGGGAGCGGATCTCTCCGGGCGTGGAAATCCGCCGCCCACCTCACGCAAAGTGGTGGAAACCACCGTCCGGGTAGCCGCGGGTGAACCGATCGTGATCGGGGGCCTGTTGCAGCAGGAAGAGACCGGTAGCACCCGCCGAATCCCGATACTGGGAAGAATCCCCGTGCTGCGGCGGTTCCTGGAGAACGAGTCCAGCACGCGGGAAGAGACCGAAATGGTGCTGTACCTGTCCGTTTTTCCCGGGCGGCCGGAGGACTCCGGGGAACGCCTGGAGCGCCAGACCGCCCGGCTGGCGGAGCTCCTCGGAGAGCACTCACGATGATGAGCGAGTACCGGCCGGATTTTGTCGAGCGCTGGGGCCTGGTAATTCTGGAGCACACGGATCGGGAAGTGTTTCTCGGTCGCTGGAAACCGGTTCCCGACCATATCCTCCGCCACCTGGAGAACTTCCACGGGAAGCGGGTAACCACCGTACCGGTCGACCCGACCGGCGCGGCTGTACAGATCGCCAGACCTCGTCCATCGTTTTCGGCGGAGGAATCGGCGGACCCGGAACGCATCGAGAGCATGGCGCTCCCGGAGTCGCTCGTGGATATGGCCCACCGCACCCGCAACCTCCCGCCCGGGGAGGAGCTCCTGCGCCGACTGGTCACAGTTGCCACCGAGCTCGATGCGACGGACCTGGCGCTCTGGCAGACCGGGGCAAGCCGGTGGCGTTGTGCGGCGCGAATCCAGGGATCGATCCGCGACGTGACGATCCTGGAGGAACCGGCGGCGCGTGCGTTGATCCGGCTCTTCAAGATGTACGCGGGCCTGGACGCGATTGA
>SLRR01000192.1 GCA_007130865.1 Spirochaeta sp.
ACGATCAGCGTGATCCACCGGGGCAGGTCGGTGATGTACCGTCCCGTGAGGATCGTGTTGACCAGGGCGCCGTGCGTACCGGTATTGGCGTACTCGTTTTCAAAGGGATTAACCCCGATATCGGTGGTGCCCGTGCCGGTGTAGCCGATTATGATGAATGAGTCCGGAATGTTCCGTTCCAGGATCCGCTCGGTCTCCCGAAGGTCCGTCAGGACCGAGCGGGTGCTCGAGAATACGTGAGGTATGTCCTCCAGGAGTTCCTCCACGTAGGCTTGCATCTCCTCGGAGAGTCCCGGGTCTTCCGCGGCAAACCGGATCTCCTCCAACAGCAGTTCTTCCGCGGGTCCTGTCAGGAAGGATTCCGCTTCGTCGATGAAGTACCGTCGGATCTCCCGCAGTTCTTCGAGCATCGAACCGTCGCCGGTGACCAGAGCTTCTTCAAAGAGACTGTCCGAGTACTCCCAGGCGTCGAGGAAGTTGTGGTCTCCCTCGTGGTACCCGATGTATCCGGATTCCTCCATCAGCTGCAGATTGAACGCCAGGTCCTCGAGAAGGCGCTCGTAGAAGATCAGCTCGTACACCGAGAGGTGACGGAAATGGTCCGTATACGGACCCGGTGGCCAGTTGATCAGGACCGAACCATCCTGCGCCAGGGGGATGCGGATATCCCGCGGTTGCTCCTCCCCGGGCCGGACCGCTCCGCGCAGGATGACGCGGTCACGACCGACGTCCACCTGGGGGTCGCCGAACAGATCCAGCAGGGGCGTAAACACCAGTTGCCCGAAGGTATGCCCCTCGTACCGGCGGAAGAGTTCGAGTCGCCGCCGGACACCGTCCTCGTCGATGATCACGTTGGGAAACCCCGCTCCCCGACTTCCCTGCAGGATCGGCTCGATCGTGGGACGCAGGCCCGCCGCGTCGATCACAAACGGGGCGAGACCGGTGATATTCCGGAGCGCGCTGTGTTCGATCGCAAAATCTATACGATCCCGGGGAGTCTCATCCGCCTCGTCGGGGATCACGTTTACGGTGAACCAGGCGTTTCCGTGAGCCGCGGCGGCGGTTCCCAGGATTATGTCGTTGTCCTGTACGATTTGTTGGACCGAGCTGAAGAGACGGTTCTGGGCGTCCGACGCGATATCGCGCAGATCCGCGAGGTATGCGATCGCGTCCTGTGGTGGAATCTGGCCCGCCGATACCGCCTCGAGCAGGCTGGCGGTACTCCCCGTTACGCGGGCGAAGGCCGAATCGAACTCGTCCGGTATCTCCTGCCGGAGCACCTGGCCGTCCACCGCGAGTGGGCCGGCGTCGACGTATTCGATATCGAATATCGTATGTCCCGCGTCAAACTCCCGCAGGGTTATGAGTGCACGGGCCATGATCTCCCGGGACCAGGGCCAGACGCCCACCCGGGTGATAGCCAGGTCGTCCACGTCGAGGTAGAGGATCTCCTCCCGCTGCGGTACCGGGCGCTTCACGTGGAGCCACGCGTCGTATACGCCGTGCTCCGCCCGCTCGAACACTCCGGTAAGTTCCGCGGTGCCGAAGAGGACCAGCAGTATCACCGGTACGACCCATATAATAAATCGCTTAATGCTCATGGACATCTCCGTTCTCTCTTTGCAATACGCTCAGGGAAAAAGTATAATCTAGCACGAAGAGCATCTGCACGGAAGGGGTGACATGAAAAGTAAGGTTTTTGTACCGATCCTGGCGATACTGCTCGGTACGGTGGTCGCGGTCGGTGTTTCGGCGCAGTCAAACGAGCGCCTGGACGAATTATTGAATCAGGATCCTGCCACGAGCGGCCACGCGGCGTATCTCGTGCTTACCGCGGCAGGCCTGGTGGACGAGTCGGTGTCCCCGGAGGAAGCGTTCCGTGCCGCTCGGCAGCAGGGCTTTTTCCCGGCAGATGCGACTGCCGACGGACCGATCACGTTTGGACGATACTCGTACCTGCTGATGGAGACGTTCGGCGTTCCCGGGGGGGTGATGTATCGAATATTCCCCGGTCCTCGTTATGCCGCCCGGGAAGTAGTGTACAAGGGATGGTCCAGAACGCGACGGTCGCCGGGGCAGGAAGTGACCGGTGACGCCGTGGCGCGCATCCTGAGCGTGTATCTCAATACGCGTGCACAGCAGGGAGGTGCGCGATGAATCGGACTGTGAACTTGCAAAACCGCGCTCGGAGATCGGTTCTTACGGTTACCTTGATCGTACTCCTGGTCGTTTTACCGGTGGTAGGTGTATTTGCGCTGGACTGGGGCGGAAGTCTCACGACCACGTCGAGTATCCAATCCCTGCCGGAAGATTCGGACGATAATATCTTCTCCAATACGGAAAGGCTCACGTTTTATCTGAATACCGCCCTGGGAACAAAGTACCGCCTGGAGAGCCAGGCGGCGGCGCGATTTGACGCGGACCCACTCCTCTTTGCCGCGGATATCGAACGGCTGTACCTGGAACGGGTGCGCCGGCCCGCGCAGGGAAACTTGAACGAGTTTGTTACCCGTGCCGGACGGCAGACGATCACCGATCCCTCCGGGATGGTGGTGCGGCAGACCGTGGACGGTGTCACGGCGATCGTGCGGTACCCGCGGATCGAGGTGGGGTTGGCCGCGGGGTACACCGGTCTGGTGAACAAGGAGTTTACCGGTGCGTCCATGTCGCTCCGGGACAGCCTGGACGCCGGAGATGACGACGTCTATTTTGGCCCGGCCCGGCTCGTGGGGCAGGGTCGCGTAACGATGAGCAACCTGTTTGCGGGGCAGAGCGTACGCCTGGCGTTCACGTTCCAGGAGGACCTGCGGGACCCGGACGATGTGATTCAAGCCGGGGATGATCCGGGCCAGCTCGGCCAGGATGTAGATCCGGGAGGGTTGCTGGATACACAGTACATCCAGTTACTCCTGGACGGACCGATCCCCGTCGGTGGAATGCCGGGACAGATCTTCTACCAGGCGGGGTACATCCTCAACCTGGGGCGGACCTTGAGCCTCGTGGAAGACGACAAATCGCAGAGCGGCGAGAGCTACCAGTACAAACCGATCCGGGCGCACCTTGCCCGGCTGCAACTGCAGTACTTTCTTCCCTCTTTTCTTTCTACCGCCGCCGGTCTGGGTGTGACGTTCTCCAGCGGCGACGACGGCTACAGTTCCTTCACCGAGGGAAATACCGGCGACGTCTCGACGATGTTCACACCGGTTACACCGGGGGCCGCGGGCACGGTATTTGGCCTGGAATATGGAAATACCACCGTGATCGAGGTATTTTATTCGATGAGACCGCTGGAACGGCTCCACAGCCCCTTCCTGAACACCATGCAGGTACAGGTGGCGGGGTACAGCTTCTTCAGGAGCGTCGGGGAAGGCCCTGTTTCCGCGCCTGACGTGGACCCGGGGACCGACGAGAGCTACCTCGGTACGGAGGTTGACCTGGCGTTACGGTTTCGGCCGTTCAGCGATCTTGGATTCGGGTTGAGCACGGGGGTGTTTTTTGCAAACGACGATGCGATGTTCGACGGCACCAACAGCGTCGATTATCTTGTCCGGCTGGACGCGTCGCTCAGTTTCTGAGATTGGGAATCGGGAGGTTCTATGAAACGGATAATCCTGCTGCTGGTATTGATCGCAGCGGCAACAACGGTCTCGGCGCAGATCAGCGCGTCCTTTACGGAGATCGACGGCAAAGTTGAGGTCCGCGCTCCGGGTGCCGCGGAATGGGTAGCGGCGGAGCCGGGCATGGTAGTGGAAGAAGCCACGATGATCGCCACCGGCTTCAACGCCTCGGCGGTACTGCGCATGGGTGAATCCCTTGTACGCGTACAGCAGCTGACGCGGATGGAGTTTGAGGGAATCCTGGAACAGGAAGACGCCGTGGAGACGCGGCTCAACCTAAACGTGGGCCGCATGAGCGCCCAGGTGCGATCCACCGACGGTCGGGCGCAGAACTTCCAGGTGCGCAGCCCGATCTCGACCGCTGCGGTGCGCGGTACGGACTTTGAGTACGACGGCGAGCAGGTTACCGTTTCCCAGGGACAGGTGGTCCTGGTAAACCAGAACAACCAGCAGCAGCCGGTAGCAGCGGGTCAGCAGAGCACCACCACCGGCTCCGAGCCTCCCACGCCGCCTGCGCGGGAAGCGGTGGAAAACGCGACAACCAACACCGCGCCGATCGGGGCAGGCAGTTCCGAGGAGCGTGACGACGCGCCGCCTCCCTCGGTACCCGTGGCACCTCCGGCCCCGCGACCGACCCGCGGTACGATCGTGGTCGAGATCAATTGAGGAGTATCGCTATGAAAAGCATAATAGGAACAGGAAAAATCCTGGCCGTAGCGGCGATCGTGGTCCTCCTGGGAGCATGTATCCTCCAGCCCGACGCCGATAACTCCGGATCGATTACGATCTCCTTTGGAGACGTCGGCGCCGCGAGCCTCGACGGCGCGACGGACGCCTGGGTAGGTCTCTATCAGAACGGACGGGAAGTCCGCTCCGCCGAGATCGACCTCGGCCGCAGCACACAAGCCCGCTTTGAGGACGTCCCGGAAGGCGGCGGGTACAGCCTCGTCGCTGTAATCGGAACCAAACCGTCCGATGTTCTGCTTCCGGACAGCTACGCGCGCACGGAGACCGCGTTCTCCGTCTCCGGCGGTCGGGAGACGGTTGTTTCTCCCACGCGCGACCCACTGAGCGATCTGGTACGAAGCTACGACTATAATCTCGTCGGGCGAGCGCTTAACAGCGTGGTGCGTGTTGGTAGCGATGTTTTCGCCGCATCGAACCGGGGCGTTTTCAAGATCGACGCCGGGGACTTTACAAGTCCGTCCGGCCCGATTTACGGCGTTTCCCTGGGGCTCGATCCTGCTGATATCGAAGAAGGCGGACCAGGTCCGATGGCGTACATCAATACCGGCACGGGACTGTACATCGCCGATGGGAACGAACCATCGCTCATAACACCGACGCGTGACGAATACATTAATAACATCGTTGATTCCGGTGCGTTCTTTGTGGAGGAGGAAGGAGATGGCGAGCTGGTCATCTACTACAGCCGCCATCGTGGTCTCGGTGGTGTCGGGTTTACTTCTGGAGAAGGGATCCCTGACGATGACTGGGGCGACACCGAGGACGGACTGGATGACCTCGTAGCGGAAGACCAGAGTCCGATCCGGGCCATGGCGACGGACG
>SLRR01000243.1 GCA_007130865.1 Spirochaeta sp.
GCGCCGGAGATCGAGTCGGGAGCGTCCGCGGAGGGATCCTGTGCGTCCAGGAAGTACGCTTCTACGGCCTGGGCCTGTTCATACCAGGGCCACTGCGCCGGACCATCGCCGTACATACCGTACTCCCCGTCCCGGGAGCGCGTCACTTTATCCGTGCCGCCATTAACGTGCGCAGCGTTGAACTCGACTTCCACGACTTCGCCGTTCTCCACGACAAAGACCGCTACGTTCTTCCATCCCGTGCGTTCGCTGTACTCCGCTTCCTGCGCAAAGTACACGCCGTCGGCGGGTCCCGTCGCAGCGGCCGGTTCAGCTTCCGCAGCCGGGGCTGCCTCGCCGTCGTCGCTACCGCACGCCACCAGCACGATCGAAAGCACCGCCACGATCGTAAAAACCAACGTCGGAAATACAAATTTATTCATATTCTTCATAAACTCACTCCTTACTCCATTCATGGAGGTGAAAACTGGGTAAATTACGTCCTGTGAACGATTTATGGCGCGATATTACTACATGAAAACTCCATTGTAAAGCGATTTCACAATAACGAAGCCGAATTCAGTGCAAAAAAGCTCGATAAATCCATCGCGATATTGTCATATCGTTCTCAATACAGCGATACCGAGCAGAAGCGCGTTCTATCGGGGAAACACAACTTCCACAAGGGTACGCTCCCCGTCGCACCGGACACTGACCGTACCGCGAAGCTGTTGTGCCAGCATCTGGATCAGGCGTATCCCCATAGTAGTGACATCGTCCGGATCCGGCAGCTCCCGGAAACCTACGCCGTCGTCGCTTACACGCAATATCAGCGATTCCGAGCCTTCCTCCGGTCTCAGAGAAACGGTGACCGAACCGGTCCGGTCACCGGGATACCCGTGCCGCAGTGCGTTCGTCACCAGCTCATTCAGGATCAGCGCCACCGGTATCGCCCGGTCCGGCGGCAGGTCGCTGCACGGGTCCTCGACCACAGCCCCGATCCTGTCCTGTTGTCCGTAGACCTGGACAACATGAGCCACGACGTCCCGGCAGAACGTAGTCATATCCACCGTCTCGTAGTCACCGGCGTGATAAAGGTTCCGGTAAACCAGCGCCATCGACTCGATTCGCAGTCGCGCACCGATTAACGCCCGGGTCGCATCCTCGCCGACGTCCTTATCAGCTCGCTGAATATTCAGCAGCCCCGCGATGATCGACAGGTTGTTGAAGATCCGGTGGTGGATCTCCGCGAGCAGATCCTCCCGTTCCCGCAGGCGAAGCTGCACCATCTCCCGAGACCGTTTTTCCTCGGTGATATCTTCGTACACGCCGAGAACACCGAATATCTCGTCATCGGCGTTACGCAAGGGAACTTTGCTTGCCCGTATCCAACGCTCGCTCCCGTCGGAGCGCATCCGCGGCTCCTCGTAGAGGAGTTTCGGTACACCCGTGGCAAGAACCTGTAGATCCGCCGCGCGATACCCGGACCGATGAGGTGTGGCGTTGAGATCCTCGTCAACGCGTCCCGTCACTTCATCCGTCGAGTCAAGTCCGAGATCCGCCGCAAACGCCGCGTTACATCCCAGGAATCTCAGGTCGCGATCCTTCCACCACACCCTGGCCGGAATTGTATCGAGTATGTTGCGTAGAAGGTGTCGCGATTCGTGGAGATCGTTTGCCACGACGTGACAGGATCTGGCCGATTGCGCAAGCTTTCCGTTGATATCCCGAAGGGTGTTCCGGGCGTTGACACTCAGCGGCTGGTGCATGCGGACCAACAGCAACCAACCGAACTCCGGAAGCTCAAACCAGTGATAGAAGTAATCCCAACCGGCGGACCCGAACGACGGAAGTTCTTCCGCGGCCCACCCCGGATCCGCCATCGCCGCGCGATATCCGCGGTTACGGGATATCACTCCCGCCCGGGGTATGCAGCTGACAAGCCGACCCGGTGCGTTCGATCCGTCGGTAAATACCGCGCCGGCACAACAATGCAACTTGCGCAGGTACGCCCGGAGCGATTCCTGGAGGTTTTTCTCAAGATCCGAGGAGTTCCCGATCGACATCGCCAGCTCGTAGAGGATCTCCAGTGGTACGTCGCTTCTAATCATGCGCCGGTATCTAAATCCGCAACAACCGCGGTCTTATTGAAAAACTCGAGGAAACTGTCTCCGTTATTGGCGACCTCCCCGATACTGCACGCGCCGACCAGGGGGCGGTCGGGATCATAAACTACGGCGAGTTCTTCCGTAAAGCGGTCTTCCAGGAAAAGAACCCGGGATATGCAATCAAAAAAGACCCGGATACCGGCCGATCCTTCGCTCCTTGCGACACCATGTCCGCGAGAACTGCACATTTCCGCAGCCTCCGCCGCGGCGGCGATCAGGGAATCGTCGTCACCGCGCAGTACCTGTAAGAAGGAACCGTTCGGAACGGATCCGACACACACCAGACGCTCACCCTCCTCGACGGCAAAGGGATCCCGAACCACCAGATCTCCGTCGATCCGCTGAAGCCCGAAAGGAAAAGCCCGGGCGATCTCGAAGAAATTGTCCTCCCGGATCGTTCCGCCCCCGGCTTCTTTGATCACGTTCCGGTAGACGGAAAAAGCCGGTTCCCAATCCAACGCGCGGATCACCGATCCATCGGCGTCGGTTACCCGGAACGGACCCGCCACCTGCGTCCATCCGTGACGCACCCCGAGGGAACTGGAAACATCGATAAGCGCCAGCACGGCGCTATCGGCGACGATTCCCTCGTTAGTCAGGAGCGACGGAGACCGGTCCATAGCAAGCGTTCCCGTACCTCCCCCGAGATACGTCCGGTCCGGTCCGAACACGGTATATATTGATTCCAGGAACGAATCGATACGCGACGCGAAGGCGTCCACCATTACCAGTACGGTATCGGAAGTATTCGAAGGGACGTCAACAGGAAGCCGTTCATCGATTCGCGACACGAAGTCGACTTCCCGCCGGTCGAGCCCGTCGATCCGCATCGTCCTGACCGGCGCTGTCAGACCGACTACGATCGATCCCCGCTCAAGCTTCCGCGTCCCCGCGAGAATCGCCGGGAATATCCCCCCGATCAGGGGTAACTCCTGAGAACGCAGAAGCGGATCGATCGTCCCGGGAGAGAATCCGTTTTCCGCGGCCGCGAGAACGATCAATCCCTGAACGTCCTCCCGGGAGGAAACCTTGCGTAAAACCGCGTCGAGTGCGTTTACGGTACCATCGGTATCAACAATTACTTCCAAAACTTCCCCCGTGTGAATCTATTCACCTCAGAACACGATCAGCGCCGTGAAGCCCGCGGCAAAGATCACCGCTACCTTCCCCACCAGTTTGACAAGAATATTCAGGGACGGTCCGGCGGTGTCCTTGAACGGGTCCCCCACGGTATCCCCCACTATCGTCGCCTTGTGAGCCTCGCTGTTCTTGCCGCCCACCTCGCCGGATTCGACGAACTTCTTGGCGTTGTCCCAGGCACCTCCGGCGTTTGACATCATGGTAGCCAGCATGAATCCGGTGATCAGCGCGCCTACCAGAAGCCCCGCCACCGCCTTGGGCCCAAGGGTGTAACCGAGCGCCAGGGGAACCACGATAACCAGCAGACCCGGTATTATCATCTCCCGAAGAGCTCGTTTGGTAGCGATATCGACGCATCGCTCATAATCCGGCCGGGCACTCCCCGCCATCAGGCCGGGGATCTCCTTGAACTGCCGCCGGACCTCCGTCACCACGTCCGCGGCGCCGCGGCCGACCCCGCCGATCGCCAGCGCGCTGAAGAGGAACGGTAACATGCCTCCCAGGAGCGTCCCTACCAGCACCTCAATATACATGAGATTGGCCACCTCGATCCCGGCAGTCTCAAAGTAGGTAGCAATCCAGGCGAGCGATGCCAGCGCGGCGGATCCGATCGAGAACCCCTTCCCCAGAGCGGCGGTGGTGTTACCCACCGCGTCCAGTGCCTCGCACCGCTCGCGCACGCGGTGGTCCAGCCCCGCCATCTCGGCAATCCCCGCGGCATTGTCCGAGATCGGTCCGTAACAGTCCATGGAGAGTGTAACCCCCAGGTTTACCAGAAGCCCCAGGGCGGCCATTCCGATACCGAAGAGCCCCGTCGCGGCGTACGCCACAAGAGATGCCGCCGAGACGATCACCACGGGGGCGACGATACTTACCATGGAGAGAGAGAACCCCTGCATGATCGTCAGCGCCGGTCCGCCGGTGGAAGCGCGGGCGATCTCCTGCGTCGGCTTGTAGGCGGCGGAGGTGTAATACTCGGTGGCGGCGGAGATTCCCACACCGGCAAGCATACCCACGAGCAAAGCCCAGAAAACCGCCAGACCACCGGTCATCCACCGGATCAGAAAGAACGACACCACGATCATCAGAACGTTCGCGGCGTAGACACCGAAGTTCATCGAGCGTTGTGCACCTTCCACCTGTTTTTCAAAGTCGTCCTCCCGGTGCGTCGGCCGTACCAGGAGCGCCCCCACGATCGACACGAGTATGCCTACCGCGGCGAGGACGAGCGGAAGAAGCACACCCTCCCGCGTCCCATACGCGGCGACGCCCAGGACGATCGCCGCCGCGATCGATGAGACGTACGACTCGTACAAGTCCGATCCCATTCCCGCGATATCACCGACGTTGTCGCCGACGTTGTCCGCGATCACCGCGGCGTTCCGCGGGTCATCCTCGGGGATCGAGTTCTCCACCTTTCCCACAAGGTCCGCACCCACGTCGGCACACTTGGTGAAGATCCCGCCCCCCACGCGCAGAAAGAGCGCCACCGCGGAAGACCCGAAGGCAAAGCTCAGGGCCAGGTAGTGATCACCGGTGACGATCACCGTGAGGGCAACCCCGATCAGTCCGAGGCTGACCACGGAAAACCCCATAACACCCCCCGCGGAGAACGCCACCTGGAGCCCCTCGTGCCAGTTCCGCTCCGCAGCCACGGTGGTGCGGCCGTTGGCGCGGGTGGCGATCGCCATCCCGAGAAAACCGGCAAGAGCGGACATGACCGTCCCGAAGAGATAGGCGATCCCGCTCCAGGGACGAGGCTCTACCAGGAGAACGAGAACGATCACCATAACCACCGTGAAGATCGCCAGAATCCGATACTCCCGGTGGAGAAACACCCGGGCTCCGCTGCGAATCGCCCCAACGATCTCCCGGACCGATTCGGAACCCTCGTCGTTCTTCATGATTCGGTGGACAAGAAATGCCACGAAACAGAGTCCCGCCACACCGGGTCCAAAAATGAGCCACCTGGCTGTCGATACGTCCATACGGAATTGTACCATGCGGCGGGGGCTGGGCAACGATAAATTATGAACGATTTCCTGAACCACCCTCGGCGGAAGACGCGGCGAAGTCGAGCACCGGACGGTTCTGCGGGTCGAGTCCGGCCTCTTCTATCCCACCGGCGTTCAGCCGCAACACCGTCTTCCGGGTACCCCGGTCGGGAGACCGATACTCCCGCATGCCGAAGAAAACGGTCACTCCGGGAAATATCTCCTCCTCCGCTACAACGATACTCTTCCGGGACGCCTCCAGCTGGTCCCGCAGCGTCCTGATCGTTTTGTGGAGACCAGCGATCTCGCTCCGGAGTCCCTCTGCGTCGGCCTGCACCTGGTCCCGGGCCTGCCGCACCCGCTCCTCCCGGCGACCATCGCGGATCACCTTTTCCAGCTGGTCCTGCTGCTCCTCGGCGCGGTCCAGCTCCAGTTTTCGCTCCTCCAGGTTTTTCCGCGCGGACCGCCAGGCGAACATCCGGTTTGGATCGACGCCGACCGCTATCCGGGTGGAAACCTCGTTGAAGTTGCCCAGTTTCCTGCACCAGAAACTACCTCCCGCGGTCAACTCGCCTCCGATGAACTCCGCCCGGCGTCCGCTCAGGACACAGTGGTTCCACGCGGTCACCCGGGAGTGCATGATCGCCTCCTCCACCAGGATATTACCCCGACAAAGCACGGTGCAGGACTCCAGGTACCGCGCCAGCAGATCGCCGTCGCATTCGATCGAACCTTCCTCAGCGCCGGTCATACCGGTCTTGAGCAGCACTGATCCACCCGCCCGGAGCCGAGCCCTGCCTACGCCGCGACCGACCTGGATATCGCCACCGGCTTCCACGGTGAACCCGTCGGCAACGCTTCCCTCCACCACCACGGAACCGTCAAAATAGATATTTCCCGTTTCGTAGTTTACCGCGGGTACCACGATCAGCGGCTCTACGATCACCACCCCATCCCGAAGCCGCACGTTTCCGTCAGCTGCAGCGTAAAGCCGGGTACCGTTGTCACCGAGGCGCGTGTTCTCGCCCGCCGGGAGCTGAACCTTCATCGCATCACGCGAGGCAGGTATCCGGGAACCCGTCACGGTCATTCCATCCACGGGCTTCACCGGCGGCAGCAGTTCCGCCAGCAGTTCACCCTCGCTGCAGTTAACGATGAAGTTCAGTTCCTTCAGGTTTATCCGACCGAACTCCATCTCGAGCCAGGGTCGTCCCCGATCGGTATTGAAATGGTACTTGATCCTCCCGGCGGACCCGAACACCGGTTCCCGGCCCCGGGCGACCACCACCGCTTTGTCGTAGGTCCCGCGTTCCAGGAGCCGGTCCAACACGTCCAGGTCTATGCCGCTGGTAACACCGGCCCCGGCCAGTTCAGCCAGGATATCCTCCCGCTCCGGCGGCGCCGCGCCTTTCCGGGGAGCCGTAACCACCACGGAGGCGCTCATCCCGTCCTCCGCTACCGCGACGTTCACCGACGACGCCAGATACTCGCCCTCGGGCCACTCCACCAGGCGATGCGCAGAACCGTCGGCCTCGTCGATACGGCGGCGGATCTCCCGGGAGCTTACCCGGGGCATCTGCAGCAGCCGCATGCGGTTTTTCACGTCTTCCGGGTACACCGGGTGACCATTATTTCCCGAGGCGGTAACCGCGAGCCACACCCAGCCGTGACGATAGAACAACCGGAAAGAACCATCGCTCATGGAGAATCCTCCCTTCCGTGGTTCCGGCGGTAGCGCGCGGGGCTGACCCCGTACTTCCGCCGAAAAACGTGGTGGAAATGACTGAGGTTGTTGAATCCGCAGTCGCCGGCTATCGCCAGTACCGTTCGGTCCGTCGTGATCAGGAGTTCCGCCGCCCGGTTGCACCGGAGCGTCGAAAGGTACTCCACGAAGGTCTGGCCCGTTTCCTTCTTGAAGAGCGCGTGAAAGTGGCTGCGACTCAAACCACAGGATTCCAGCACGTCCTTTACCGTGATCGGGTTCATGTATTCGGTGTTGAGGTACAGTACCGCGTCCTGAATGCGGGAACTGGACCAGGGCTTCAATCCCTTGATCGCGATATTGAACTGCGTATCCCGCATAAGCGTGATCAGCAGCTCGATCAGTTTGAGCCGTATCGCCCAGGAGTACCCGCGGTACCGATTCTGGTACTCCCAGAGCATCGCTTCCATGAGCGTGTTCATTCGTTCCCGGCCGATTCGGGAGAGGGCGATATGGTTCTGTTTTTTTGCGTGCAGTTTTACGATCCCCAGGACGTACAACGCTTCCCGGTCGGTGTTGATCGAGGGCGAGAAGAGTTCTTCCGCGAAGAGGATCTGTACCACCGAGAGGGGCGTCCTGTCTGACGGTTCGCTCCGGTCCTTCACCATTCTCCCCCGGGGATTGAAAAGCAGGCTTCCCGGTTCTATCAGCGTGGTTTCGCCGTCGCTACGCAGCCGACCGTTTCCACCGCGGCAGAATACCAGCTCGTGCACACCGGGTCCGATCGATCCTTCCAGACCGAACGTCCGGGTAGTTACTTCCATGGAGCGGATGAAGAAGAGCAATTTCACCGCGGACGGTCCTGTGGCATGTTACACACGGGAAAACTCCTTCCAGCGCGACCTCGTTGCCGCCTCGTTGCCGCCTCGTTGCCGCCTCGTTGCCGCCTCGTTGCTACTGATCAGACAATAGCACAATAAAATGCGACTATCCCGAAGGACAATCCCCGTCGTAACGGAAATTATTAACCATGGCAAAAACGGGCATGCACGAACGACGAGTCGTCATTACGGGTATCGGTACGGTGAACCCCCTGGGAAACACCGTGGAGGAAACATGGCAGTCGATACTGAACGGTCGATCGGGAATCGGACCGATCACGCGGTTTGACGCGTCCCACCTCCCCACCAGGATCGCCGGTGAAGTCCGAGACTTTGACTACCAGCAGTTCTTTCCCGAGGAGATGGCAAGAAAAGCGCGCCGCCTGGCGCCGTTCTGTCACTACGCCGCCGCGGCCACCACGGAAGCGGCGCAGCAGTCGGGTCTGAAGGCGATCCAGGAAAAACATACGATCGGGATCTGCTACGGCAGTGGTGTTGGTGGTCTCGGTGTCCAGCACGAGAACTCCGTCGCCCTCGAGACCAAAGGTGCCCGCCGGGTGAGTCCGTTCTACGTGCCGATGTCGATCGGCAACATGGCCGCCGGCGTGCTCAGCATGGTGTGGGGGATCACCGGCCCGAATATCGCCGTTCAGACCGCCTGCGCCAGCGCCAACCACGCCGTGGCGATCGCACAGATGGTGATCCGCACCGGTATGGCCGACGTAATGGTCGCCGGTGGCAGCGAGGGCGCTCTGATCGAGATCTCGATCGCGGGGTTCGGCAACATGCATGCGCTCTCCACTCGCAACGACGATCCCGAGACCGCGTCCCGTCCCTACGACCGTGACCGTGACGGGTTTGTGTTGAGCGAAGGCGCCGCCACGCTGATCCTGGAAGAGTACGAACACGCCCGACGCCGGGGCGCGCCTGTTCTGGGCGAGGTCCTGGCCTGCGGTATGTCCGGGGACGCCTACGACTTTGTCGCTCCCGATCCCGAAGGCCGGGGGGCGGCGCTCTCCATGAAGATGGCCCTGGAACAGGCCAAACTCAACCCGGACCAGCTAGGTTACATCAACACCCACGGCACGTCCACGCCTACCGGAGATGTGGCGGAGATCACGGGTATCTACGATCTGATCCGTAACAGTCCCGAAGCAACCCACGTGGGCTCCACCAAGTCCTACCACGGCCACCTGCTCGGCGCCGCCGCCGGACTGGAGGGAATCATCACGCTGCAGGCGCTCCGGGAAGGGATCATTCCGGCCAACATCAACCTGTTCAACCCCGATCCGGACCTGCCTCCGGTGCAGCTGCCCACAGAGATCGTGGAGAAGCGGATCGATTACGCGTTGTCGAACTCCTTTGGCTTTGGCGGGCACAACTCCACCCTCGTCCTGGGGCGGGTCTGACGCCGGGGCGGGTCTGGTTCCGAGGGGGGGCCCACACCGACAGGTTGGCCCTGGTGCGTTGGACCGCCGGCGTGATGCCGCGTCCACGCCTGCACCGACAGGTCTCCGCGTTTTGACGAGCTTCCCGTTCCGGTATTACAATCGGAATACCTATGAAGCACAAAGACGAAGTGATCACGTTCAAGGTGGACGGGGCGCTGGGGGAACAGCTTAAAACGATGCCCAACCGGTCGGAGTTCATCCGGCAGGCGGTGCTGCAGGCACTGGAGATGGAGTGTCCCCTCTGCCATGGCACCGGCACTCTCACCCCCAACCAGATGGCCCACTGGCGGGAATTCCGGGAACACCATGAGCTGACACGGTGCGACGTGTGCGGTGAACCCCACCTAACCTGCCGGGACGACCACCCGGATCACGGCCACACCCAACGCGTGCATACCACCGGCGATTAACCGTGTTCTCCCTGGCGGAATCGTTCACTACCGGTGTTCCCGGGCTGGACCGGCTGATCCGCGGCCCGCAACCGGGGGACAATATAGTCTTCCAGGTGAACAACGTGGAGGAATACCGGTTGTTCTGCCGGCGGGTTGCGGCGATCCGGCAGGCCGCAACCCGCCTGCCCCCGGCGTACGGCGTGGCGGCGACGCTCTCAACGGATGCGACCGACCGGAGGGACGGAGTCCGAAAGGAAGATGTACGGAGGGAAGCCCTCCCCCGGCGTCCCGTGGTGTACTTCCGGTTTGCCCGGCATGACCCGCTGTTCACGGAAGACGAGCTGAAAGAGCTCGGCGTGGAAACCCGGGTTCTACCCCTGGACCAGGGATTCGAGCATTTCATCACCACCGCTCACGGGCACATATCGGAGCTGGGCAGTACCGCGACGCTGCTCTTCGATTCGCTCTCCGACCTGAGCGGCCACTATTACTCCGACCGCATGATCGGAAACTTCTTTCAGCTCACCTGTCCCCTGGTAGTACAGACCGGCAGCCTGGCGTACTTCACGATGCGGAGAAACGTGCACTCCTACCACGCGGTCACGCCGATAACCGCCACAACGCAGATCCTGCTGGACGTCTACCTCCACAGCGAGGCGGTCTACCTCAGACCGATCAAGACGAGCGGACGGAACGAGGACGCCACCTACACGCTGTTCCGCTGGGACACGGCGGAGAGGCTGACCCCGATCACCGACAGTGCGGGAATCGTGGCCGTACTCAACGCGGAGCCCTGGCCGGGACTGCGCAGCGCCAGCTACCGCATGGTCGGCGTGTGGGATCGCCTCTTCCAGCGCGCCGAGGCGTCTCTGGAACGTTCGATCCAGGAGCAGGAACGGGAAAAGGACCAGCTGCTGCGCCTGATCATCGCCCGGGAAGGCCGTATCCTGGAGATGGCGCGGCGTTACTTCAGCGTGGGAGACTTGATTGCGATCTGGAAACGGATGATCGGCACCGGATTTATCGGGGGGAAATCCGTGGGCATGCTCCTGGCGCGGGCGATCCTGGAGCGTAGCGATCCCCGTTGGAGAAACGACCTGGAGATCCACGACTCGTTCTACGTGGCCTCCGACGTCTATTATACGTTTCTCGTTATCAACGACTGCTGGTGGGAACGGCAGCGTCAGAAGGACCCCGCCACGTACCTGGACGGGAACGAACGAGCCCGGGACCGAATCCTGAAAGGCCGGTTTCCCGACTATATCATGGAACGGTTTGCCGACATGATCGACTACTTTGGTACGTCGCCGATAATCGTTCGTTCCTCCAGCCTCCTGGAGGACAATTTCGGCAACGCCTTTGCCGGAAAGTACGAGAGCGTATTCTGCACGATGCAGGGGAACCGTAACGCCCGGCTTCAGGAGTTTCTCCAGGCGGTACGCGTGATCTACGCGAGTACGATCAGCGACGAAGCCCTGACCTACCGGCAGAACCGGGGAATCCTGGACCAGGACGAGCAGATGGCGCTCCTGGTGCAACGCGTTTCCGGGTCACCCGGTATTCCCCGGGCGGGTACCACCGGCGAAGGCGGCCATTATCGGGGGCGGTGGTTCTTTCCCCACCTGGCGGGGGTGGCGTTCTCGTACAACTCCTACGCCTGGCACCCCTCGATAGACCCGGAGGCGGGGCTGATGCGGCTCGTCTTCGGGCTCGGTACGCGCGCGGTAGACCGTGCCGACGACGACTACACCCGGGTGGTAGCGCTGAACGCTCCCGAACGGAGACCGGAGGCGGGCGTGGAGGAAGTACGCCGACACGCGCAGCGCCGGGTGGACGTACTCGACCTCCTGGAGGGACGTCACCGCAGCGTCTACTTCTCGGATCTGCTGCAGAGCAGCGACACGGTACCGATCGAACGCGTAGCCACCCGGGACCGTACTCTGGCCCGTCGGCCGGACGTCCCGGAACGCGCCCTGTGGATCCTCACCTTTGATCCTGTCCTGCGCAACACCAACCTCGTGGCGGATATGCGGGAAATGCTGGAGACGCTCCGAGGCGCGTACGGCACCGACGTGGACATGGAGTTCACGGTCAACCTTACGCCGGATGAAGGCTATCGCATCGCGCTTGTACAGTGCCGCCCCCTGCAGGTTCAGGGAGCGCACCTCCCGGCGACCAAGGTGCCCGATCTCAAACCGGAAGAGGTGGTGATCCGCGCCTCCGGCGGGGTTATCGGTCACAGCCGGGTTCTGCCGATCGGTCGAATTCTCTACGTCCGGCCGGAAGCGTACGCCCGGCTCGCGGAGTCCGACCGACGCTCGCTGGCTCGCGTCATCCGCAAGGTATGTTCCGTCGAACCCGTGGAAGGCGCGCTTATGCTCGTCGGCCCGGGTCGCTGGGGCACAAGCACTCCCGCCCTGGGAATACCGGTACAGTTCACGGACATCGGCGGGGCGTCGGTACTCTGCGAGATCGACCGTATCCACGCGGGGCTGATCGCGGACATGTCCCTGGGCACCCATTTTTTTAACGAGATGGTGGAACGGAACCTGCTGTACCTGGCTGTCAGGACCGGTCAACACGACACCGTGCTGGACACGGAGTATCTTGACCGTTTCCCCAACCAGCTGGCGTCGTACCTGGACCACGCCGCTGATGAATGGAAAGAAATCGTAACTGTAATCCATTCAGAAGAAAAACTGGTATTAAATGCCGACAGTCTGAATCAGTCGGTGGTACTGTACAAACAGCGTTCCAGCGTCGATAATAGGTATTGACGAAGTGTATCTCGGAGATGAATAAATTTGACTCCGATATATATTTAACGTATCATTCGATCAATGTGGATGGAGCTCCCATGAAGTTCCCGGTGACGCGCTGGGTACAAAAAATTCTACGATCAATCCGCGCCGTCTACTCGCAACACCTGACGATCAAGGTTGTACCGGAAACGGCGGGCGAACCGGTGAGTTTTCGTATCAATATCCTGGTCCTCCTCTTTGCGGTGGGACTGCTCGGCGTAGTGTTCGGCGGCTCCACGTATCTGTACCATCGCGTTCGCACAGCGCCCACGATCATCACGCAACAACAGTCGGAACTGCAGAACCTGCAGGCCAATCTCGACGAGGCGCTCCAGGAACTGCAAGCGGTTCTCAGGACTGTTCGCCCCCTGGAGGAGGAGATCGAGATCTCCGCCGCTGGTTTCGGCACGGCCACGCCCGCGGTGGCAACACCGGCCGCGCTCAGCCGGACTCAGGTGAGCGACTTCTTCCAGGATCTTTCCCGGCAGAAGAGTGGTCCCGACAATCCCACATCGGTCCGTGAGGTGGAAGAGCTGCGTGCCTTTGTACGGAACCTGGAGAGCTCGCTCGGCACGCTCGGGCAGACCCGGTCGGTCCTGGCCATGACCGACTCGTATCTCCGGGACGTTCCGCACCAATGGCCCGTGGCCAATGGTCTCGGAGTGGTAACAATGGAGTACGGACCAAATTTGCATCCCTTCACCGGCCAGTGGTACCTCCATAAAGGGTTTGATATCGCCGGTCCACCGGGACTTCCTCTGGCAGCCGCCGCCGACGGCGTCGTCGTGGACAGCTCCTTTGATCCGGGATACGGCAACAACGTCATCATCCGTCACCGTTACGGTTTTCACACGCGATACGCCCACCTCCAACAGGTTTTTATTCGCGAAGGCCAGCGCGTCTCCCAGGGCGAACGGATCGGCACACTCGGCTCCAGCGGGTTTTCCTCCGGACCTCACCTGCACTTTGAGGTAATCATCGGGAATGAGGTTCTCGATCCGGCACCGTTCCTCATGATCAGCAACACCTTTCAACGAGGCGGCACCGCCTCGTCCCGTCGCCGCTGACCGGCGCGATTTTCCCGGTTTGACCGCGTTCATGCAGCGTCTCCGCGACGCCACGCAGACTTTAACCGCCGATCTGTTCCTGCCGATACCTGACGTATGGGTGTCCGTTCGTTGCCGCGAATTCTGCCGGCAATCGTGCTGCTCGTAACCGTCTCCGCGACCGCCACCGCGCAATTGCGCCTCTCCCCGGATGATATCCGGATCACCCAGACGATCGAGGGCGGGTACATCCTCGCAGTTCGCGCCGACGGTATCGGCTCGGTACTTCTCACGGAGTCCACGGAGCACCCGGACCACCTGGCCGCTACGTACGCGTTCCGCAACCCCGACTACCATCCGATGAACGGCGACGAACGTCGTATACTGGACGGCGAGTTTCTTCCCCAGGGCGAGGGCAGATACTTCATCGTGGACAGCACGCCGGAACCGCACGATGAGTTCGGCATGGCGTATCACCTCTTTGTGCCCTACGTCGTCGAATACGGCTACCCCTGGACGCGACAGGGAGAGACCCAGGTCCTGGACGGTACGTACCTGAGTATCCGGACCTTTGAGCTCCCCTACGCGGACTATCGCGGCGGATACCAGGACAACCCCTTTATTCTGCGCGTAACGCAGCCGGTACCGCCGGAGCGTCCCGAACCGCCACCCGAGCCTGAGCCCGAGCCTGAGCCCGAGCCCGAGCCACCGCCACCCGAGCCTGAGCCCGAACCCGAGCCCGAGCCGGATCTTTCAGAGTTCATGCCGCTCACGGTGGAGACGTTCACGGAGATCACTGAAGAGACCTCGGCGGTCCTGCTCGCGGCGGAGGACGGCGACGACCTGCCCGAGATGGTGCGCCGCGTGGTGGAGCGGCTGGAGGGACCCGAGATCGATCTGGTTCTCGTCATCGATACGACCCAGAGCATGGTCAACTCGATCCGCACGGTGCAGCAGAAACTCGTCCCCACGTTGCTGGAAGATATGGACCGGTTTGACCGGTACCGTATCGGCGTAGTCCTCTTCAGGGATTACTTTGAAGAATATCTGGCCCGACCGTACCCGTTCCAGGACACGTTGGAAGGAGTACAGCAGATCGTCAACCGCGCAAGCGCCCGGGGCGGCCGGGATATCCCGGAAGCGGTATACGAGGGTCTCTATGCCGGTCTTTTGAGGTATGACTGGGAAGCCCCGGTACGGGAGATAATCCTGATCGGCGACGCGCCTCCCCACCCCCGTCCGAGAGGATCGATCACAAAAGAGATGGTCTTTGAGAAGGCTCGGGAGCTCGACGTGAGGATCAACGCGATCATGCTGCCCCATCCATGACAAATTAACTCATCAAATTTCTCTCATCTCGCGATCCTGCCACACACCTGTCGGGATCCGTCCGGAATCTTTTCAGAAAAAAGTGTAGTTTGCCGCGATTTTTTGTTTACGCTACGCTATATATGGTGTATAACAGGCCGAGAATAAAAATAAGGGGAGGGGACGATGCCAAAGGCCACCAAGATCGACATCAAGCAGATGGATCTTCAGAGCGCGAAGGAAGAAGCCGCGAAAGGAACGGATAACTGGGGGCTTCCCGTGAAAGTAACCAAGCGTGACGGACGGCAGGTTCCGTTCGACGCAGACCGGATTCAGCGGGCTATGGAACGGTGTTTTGAAGGTATCCACCGACAGTCCCGCACCCCCATCGAGGAACTCACCCACCAGGTGGTCAACGTCGTTGCCGCAAAGTACGAGGAACCCTCGGTGGAGCAGATCCAGGACGTGGTGGAGATGGTCCTGCAGGCCGCAGGAGAGTACGAGGCGGCCAAGGCGTATATCCTCTACCGCGCAGAGCACGAGAAACTCCGTAAACAGCGACCGGTACCGCAGGAGGTACAGGACGCGGTGGCGGCATCCGACCCGTACTTCCCCACGCCGATCCAGAAGTTTCAGTTCTACGATAAGTATTCCCGGTACAGCTACGACCTGGGACGGCGGGAGACGTGGATCGAGACGGTGGACCGCGCCGTTGATTACCTGGTGGAGCTCTCGGAGAACCGCCTGGACCAGTTGGACTACGATCGGGTTCGCCAGGCGATCCTGGAGATGAAGGTGATGCCCTCCATGCGACTCCTGGCGATGGCGGGAGCGCCGGCCAAGCGGAACAACATCGCGATTTATAACTGCTCTTATCTGCCGGTGGACGCGATCGATTCCTTTGTGGAAGCGCTGATCATCAGCATGAACGGCTGCGGCGTCGGGTACAGCGTAGAGCGGCAGTATATAGAGAAGCTCCCCCGGGTAAAACGGCAGACCGGTGAGCACCTGGGCACGCACGTGGTGGCGGACACATCCGACGGATGGGCCAATGCGCTCCGTACCGGTCTCGAAACATGGTTTGAGGGCAAGGATATCTCCTTTGACTTCTCCCAGGTCCGTCCCGCGGGCGCGCCGCTCCGCATCAAAGGCGGCAGCGCCTCCGGCCCGGAACCGCTGCGGGTGATGCTCAACTTCTCCCGGGAACGCGTACTGGCGCGACAGGGCGGGTTTATCACCTCCGTGGACGCCCACGATATCATGTGCGCCGTAGGCGGCGCCGCGGTTTCCGGCGGCGTACGACGGACCGCGATGATCTCCCTCTTTGACTACGACGACAAGGAGATGCGTCACTGCAAGGATGGCGACTTCTGGCACAAGAACTCCCAGCGCTGGAACGCCAACAACTCAGCGGTATGGCCCAACCGGGAACTCTCCCAGGAGGAAGTGGCGACGTTTGTCCTGGACATGGTCCGTTCCGGCCGGGGAGAACCGGGAATCTTCAACCGTCGCGCAGCGATCCAGAACCGTCCCAACCGCCGAAAAGAAGCGGAGTTCGGTACCAATCCCTGCGGTGAAATCATCCTCCGGCCGTTCCAGTTCTGCAACCTCACCAGCGCGATAGCGCGGGAAGAAGATACGTTCGAGAGCCTGAAGGACAAAGTAGAGGTGGCGGCAATTCTCGGTACGATCCAGTCCCTGGCGACCAACTTCCCGGGATTGCGCCCGGAATGGCAGAAGAACTGCGAAGAGGAGAGGCTCCTCGGCGTGGACCTGAACGGCCAGATGGACAGCCCCGTGTGCCAGGATCCGGACGTACAGAGCCGCCTGCGCTACGTGGCAGCGGAGACCAACCGGATCTACGCGGAAAAGCTGGGCATCAATCAGTCCGCGGCGGTTACCGCGGTCAAACCTTCAGGAAACTCCAGCCAGCTCATGAATAGTTCGTCCGGAATCCACGCACGATGGGCTCCCTACTACATCAGGAACGTTCGCGTCGGTGCCCACACACCGATCTTTCACGCTCTGCGTGACGAAGGCGTTCCGATGGATCCCGAGAACGGGCAGACCGTTGACAACGCTACTACCTGGGTGGCTCACTTCCCGATCAAGAGCCCCGACCGGGCGATCACCCGGAAGAACCGCAACGCGATGCAGCAATGCGACTACTGGCTCCAGAACAAAATCCACTACACCGAACACAACCCCTCCGTTACGATCACATACCGCCCCGACGAGGTGATCGATATAATCAAGTGGATCTGGGACCACCAGGACAAGATCGGCGGTATGGCGTTCCTTCCGGTGAGCGACGCGCAATACGACCAGATGCCTTACGTGGAAATCTCAAAGGAAGAGTACGAACGGCTCGCCCGGGCGTTCCCGGAGATCGATTTCTCCAGGATCTACCGCTACGAGGACCGTGATATGACGACGGCGGCGCAGGAACTCGCCTGTCTTGCGGGGTCCTGTGACGTCTAGCGCCGGGCATTTCCGAGTACCACTTGTCGCCACGGTCCTGGCTGTGGCGGTTCTGTTATTCTTCGGCGTAGGTGGCGCCGGAGAACTCATCTCCGCGCAGGCCAATCCCTTCATCGGTGACGGATCACCGGTCGAGGAGGAGGAAGAAGACGCCGGAGCCCCGGCGGCGCGGGAACAACGCCGAAGCGGGACGTTGCTGGACACCGCGGCGGAGTTTGGACCGCCACGCACCGCCCTTGGTGTATGGCTGCGCGGCGCCCAGCGCAACCTGACCCGTCACCTCTCCACAACGATGCAGGCGGTGCAACGCGGCGAGACCACGGGCGTGTTCTGGTTGATCGTCTCCCTGGCGTTCATTTACGGAGTGATTCACTCGATCCTGCCGGGACACCGGAAGGTCCTTCTGGTCTCTTACTTTCTTGCCCGTGACGCGAAGCCGATAACCGGAGTCGTCGCAGGTGTTGCCCTGGCGGCGGTACACGCCGCGGCGGCGGTGATAGTCGTGCTCGTGGCGTACTACGTGGTGCGGACCTCGATCGGGGCTACCGTAGTCCGCGCGGGTGCGGCGGTGCAGTCGGTCACGGCCGGGCTCGTGCTGATCGCGGGAGTCGTCCTGTTGGTGCTCACGGTGCGGGAGATCCGATCGCATCGCCACGGCGCTCACTCCCACGGCGC
>SLRR01000056.1 GCA_007130865.1 Spirochaeta sp.
CTACGAGAGAAGCGCGGATAACACCCGTCCGGTCGATTCGCGTACGATTCTCAACCGGATCGTGGCACAAACGCTCCAGACCAACCTGATCTTCATGACCGGAAAATCGATCGCCGTCGCGGTGCGGCACGGAGGGTACCAGGATCTGGAGCGGGAGATCACCCGATTCCGCGCGGGATACCTGGTCACTGCCCTGGGAGAGTCCGGCGGGCGACGCAGCGCCCTGCTGCTTCCGCCGGATATGGTCGCTTTCCTGGTGGAAACGATCCTGAGGACGCACGGAGCAACGGTCCCCGATGAGGGGCTTGCCCTGGTGCGCTGCCTGGAGTGGTTGGACGGCAACCTTTCACGCCTCGGTTTTATCGATGATACCAGTGAGGAACCGCACCTGCGTGAGTTCCACCGCGTGGTTATCCCGATCACCGGAGACCCTACCACTGGCGACCCGACCACTGGTGACCCGACCACCGACGACGGGCTGGGGTCAGTACTCTGGCATGCCTCCGATTCGGCCCTGGTTTCCTTTACTTTTGAGGGCTTTGCCGGGTACCTGATGTTCGATGTCGAAGTGCACCGCCGGTTATTGCGGAGTCTCCAAAGGGAGAAATTCCGTCGCGCTGCGCGGTCTCTGGTACTTACGGAGTTTCTTCCGGACGCACCGAGCACCGGCTCGGGCGCCTCAAAGGATGAGGAGCGGGATATCCATTTTACCATCGACCGGTCGCACGAGTTCACCCTGGGGAGGCTCTTCATTCCGGACACCTTTGGAACCGGAGGCCGGACGTTTCACACCGTCTATGAGCACGTGGTTCTCCCGCGGAACTATCGGGAGTGGATGGAATCTCCCGTCCTGAGTCGTACAGTTACCCTTGAAATCAGCGGTGAGTCGTTTCCTCTCGTCTACACCGTGGCGGAACCGGAGCTGGAGGAGTTGCTCGAGGTGATCGGAACTCCCGACTCATTCTATCAAGCCCTGCTGACCCGGGGACTGGCGAACCTCCAAGCGATAGTGGGAGAGTCGCGGATCGGGCGTGCCCGTTATGTAACGGAGCAGACCGTCGTCCACCCGATGGACCTGGAGGAGCCGATCGTACTGGCGGCACGAGTACACACACCGGCGACTACCCTTCAGATGGTCGTATTTCTTCCGCGAGCGCTGATCAACATACTCTGCGAGGCGATACTGAGCCCTCTGGAAATCCTATACCTGCAACGTTCAGGTCGAAACGCGCTCGTGTCGATCCTGTCGCTCAACGAAGTGCTCTTCCACCGTGGCTTTTCGGACCTGCTTCCCGGTTCCGTTCGGAACGCATCGGAACTGCGCGAATCAGGGATAACGGTGCCATTTCACGATCTGGTGGAGCACTTCGGAAAGGCGGATCTCAAGGTAATCACGCAGAACTTTCTCCTGCCTCGCTTGGGCGAAGACTGCGTGCGGCTTTCTAATGTCCAGGCAGCTTTCGTCTAGTACGGGGATGCGGATGAAACAGGCAGGCGTGAAAAGCTGACAACCTACCGACCGGTACTGCACCGTAACTTCCGCCGGATCAAGCCGTACCTGCCGGACTCGTTTCAGCGGGAGGAAGCGATACTTCTCCGGAAGTACGCGGGGCTCGGCCGATTCGAGCACTTCAACTATTCCGTGATGACCGAACTCCACCGGGCGATAGCGGAAGATCGGCTGGTGGTCTCCCCCCGGGTACGGTACGTCATGCGCGTGCTCTTCCTCGACAGGGATGATGAAACGGCGGAGGCAGCGATCCGTGATTATGCCCGTCGGCGAGCGCCCTTTGGCGAGCTCGCCGAGCTCCTGCGGAAGGATGGTCCGCGTGCCGGCCGGCAGGTGGTGGACCGTTGCGACAACCGCACGCTGGCCCTGGCGTGCCTGGGTACGGGGTACGCGCCGGAGGCCCTTGCGCATCTCATGAGCCGGGGCCGCCGCGAGGACTTTGCCTCGGACTACCGGTTTCTGCGCGCGGAAAAGGAAGCGGGGAAGATCGGCGCCGGGGAGATCCTGGAGTGCCTGCGGACGGTGGAAGCCCGGGTGCGGGCATCCTGATATAGCGGTCATTTCCACCTTGAGAATCGACCAGTATTCGCGACGGTGCTTCGACGATCGGGGAGCCTTTACGGTGGCGAGTGTGAAGCGTACTTCGCACCGTTCGACGTAAAACTCAGTGCCGACGCGGACGACGCGGCGCCTACGGTAGTCCAGCCGGACATCACGGTGACCTCTGACCGTAAAAAGCTGACGGAGCAGGGGATGACCGGGCCACCGGACCTTGTGGTGGAGATCGTCTCACCGGATAGTGGTCTGATCGACCGTCGACGGAAATTCGACCTGTACGAACGTTTCGGGGTGAAGGAGTACTGGATCGTCGATCAGGATGAAATGGTGGTGGAAGTCTATCGCCTTGAGAGTGAAGGAAAGTATCTCCGGGCCGGCGCTTTCGGACCGGACGACACACTGGCTGCGGAAGCGGTGCCGGGCCTTTCCGTGTCGCTGGCAGAGGTTTTTGCCGAAGGTCGGTAGTCTTCAATATCCGCCGACGCGCCGGGATCATTCCCCGAGTTCCAAGTACCCGGATAGGCTGAAGAAGAGTCCGTTAGCGCCGTCGCAAAGGAGTTCTCGAAGGAACAACGTCTTCCGATCGATCGGTGAACGTTTCATCCACGCGTACCACCAGTTCCGGCAGAGCGGTAAAACGTCTGACACCGTCCTGAAAGGGAACCAGTCTCGCTACCGGTCTGGTTCCCGGGGCGATAACGAGCGTCAAATGACTTGGTCAATATAGATATAGAATAGACCCGAAATACAAACTTTTCTTTGTAAATACTGACACCGGCACCTATAATAGCTCAAAAAGACATACCCCGGAGGCTCCATGTATCTTTCTTGTTCGTGGTTCCGGTTCCGTTGTGCTGTTGGCGGTTTATTTCGCGCGGTGTGTGTTGGTGTAAGACGGGCGGTGGACGCGCACGGCTTAGTCGCACGGGCGGTGTTGCCGGTGCCATTGGCGCCGACCGTGGCGCTGCTTTTTCTACTCGGCACACTTGTCGTGCCCCCGCTCATCCACGGTCAGGACCCCGCGGACGATCTCTCCCGCATCACCCGTCCCTGGATCACCGTGAGCGTACCCGCCACCGTTCCGGGAGACACCCGGAGCGAGGTGCTCGCCGGGGTGATTGCGGACAACCTGGATCTTACGTTGCGCCTGATCGGGGAGTACGTGGTTCGACCCCGGCCCACGGTACGTACCACCCCAACCGACGCCGCCGGAGCGGCGGCGTTTGCCGAGTCGGAAGGGCTGGATTACGTGGTATTCGGGAGCGTCTCTGAGCTTCCCGAGGGCGCCACGCTCTTCACTCTCTCGGTATACAGTAGGGAGGAGGGCGGGATAACGCTGGAACGCGAAGCGGTGGCGGCGAGCGTCTTTGAGACCTTTGACGTTGCGGATGAACTGGCGGTGGAGATCCTTGGGGCGTTCACGGGACAGCGTATCGCCTACGGGAGGATAGACCTGACCAATCTGGCGGAGGTGCCGGGGGAATACCTGGTGTACCTGGACGGGGAGTCGGCGGGGACGAATGTGACGGTACTCGAACGGGTGCTGGTGGGAGAGCGACTGGTGGAGATCGTGGCGCTGGAGGGACCGGAAGCGGGACTGGTCGCGGCCTCCGCGCGGATCCTGGTGGGTGAGGGTAGTCGTGAGCGGGTGAGCTTCTTCCTGGCGGCGCCGGAACCACCCGCCGCGCCGGAGCCTGAGCCTGAGCCGGAGCCGGAACCCGAGCCGGAGGTGGTGGCCGAGCCCGATCCGGAGGTGGTGGCCGAAGCGGAGCCAACTGAACCGGACGCTCTCGACGTTTCGGCGGAGCCGCTTTTTGAGTATCCCTACCGCTGGAGCGGACCGAATCGGGAGGGACTCGTAATTCGTGCCGGGACTACGCTGGCGTTTCCACTGGCAATCGGCGAGAAGGACACGTATCACACCTGGGTGATGGGGTACCGTGTCGAGGGAACGTGGGGGCGGGGCCGGTATATTCGTGCCGATCTTTCATGGTTGGCGCCGCCGGATACGTTTTTTCGCGATGTGGTACCGGAAGACGAGTACGACCGTAGCAGCAATCAGGTATACCAGTATGAGGTCGGGTACGGATACGCCCATCGACCGGGAGTTGCCGCGGCACGTGCGTCGGTTCTCGGAAGCGCTCGGCGGATAGTTGTCCAGGAATCGACGTATCAAACCGATTACGGGTTTGGAATCGGTGGCGATCTCGGCGCGGAGTTCGGCCGGCTTGGCGTGCGTTTCGGTTCGGACATTTTTGTGTATCCTCGTGCCGAAATCGCTCCGCTGGTCATCCGTCCGGGAGCGTTTCTCAGTCTCGGGTTCGGGGGACGACCGATTGATCAAGAACAGCAGATCCTCTGGTATGGTGATCAGCGCTTACGACATGCGGTTCCGGCGGCAAGCGTCGGTGCCGAGCTCTCTCTCCCGGGCGCTTCCCTTTCGATGAGTAGCACAAAAGTCACGGGAGAGGTGGTAACACCAAACGGTTTCGGTATCCGATATGGTTTCCGAATCTGGTATCTCTCAGGACGGGGGGATGGAGAGCATGTTCATCAGCCGTCGCCGGAGAGCGAATACTTCGAAGCCGTAATCGATCGCCTTTTTCATTATCACGAGCTGAATCTCGCTCGGTACAGGACGATCAGTCGGTATCTCGTCGCGCGTCATGGGTTCTCAATCGGTTATCGTTATTGGGAATGGGTTGTCGACTCACATGATCCGGACTCTCAAGAGGATCGCCTTAGGTTCGGGACACATGAGTTCTATTTCGGACCCGAGGGCGAGATTCACGTCCTGCCCTTTCGTGGACGCTTCTCTCTGTACGCCGGGGTCGCATTGCTGACCTCGATCGAATCGAACCTGAATCCCCTGGTGGCCGACCCGGGAGTTCCGGCAGGGGCGGGACCGGAACTTCTGGCGGAACGGTCGCCGTTGGAGGTACGCATTTCTACCGGATTGCGGTGGCAG
>SLRR01000173.1 GCA_007130865.1 Spirochaeta sp.
GCGACGCTCCTGGGGGTAATCCTTTCGGTTCCGCTCAGCCTCGGAGCTGCGCGCAACTTGTCACCTCTCCCGGTTTACCTGGTCTGTCGGGGTATTCTGATGATCGTCCGCAGCTTGCACGTGGTCGTACTCGCTATCCTCTTTGTCGTGATGGTCGGGTTCGGGCCGTTTGCCGGGGCGATCACGCTTGGTCTGAACAGCGTCGGCTTTCTCGGAAAACTGCTCGCCGAGGAGATCGAGAACAGCAACGAGGAGACGATCGAAGCGGTCCGTTCCACCGGTGCATCGTGGCTTCAGGTGGTGAATTACGCGGTGTGGCCGCAGGTTGTGACCCGGTTCGTCGGACTGTCTATCTACCGTCTCGATATCAATTTTCGCCAATCTACCGTGATCGGTCTTGTCGGTGCCGGCGGGATCGGAGCGGTGCTCGATACCGCGATGGGAAGGTACGACTACAACACGGCCGCGGCGATTCTCCTGGTGATAATAGCGATCGTGCTGGGCGGTGAGTACGTCTCCAGCAGTATTCGCAGGGGGTTGACCTGAGATGCCGGTGAGAAACGTTCAAGGCGGAGAAACGTGGATACGCCGGGACACGGGCGAATCCTTTCGGGAGTACCTCAGGTGGCTCGGTGGCGCCCTGGTCATCATCATTGCGGCCCGGTATATCGCGGGACAGACGATCTGGATCTTCGTGTTTGACGCGCCCCGGCAGGTCGCGGACTTCCTGTCGCGCATGTTCCCGCCGGATCTTCGCTACGCAAACCGTGTTCTGCCGGCGTTGTGGGATACGATCAATATCGCGGTATTCGGAACCGCCGGCGCGGTGGTGATCTCAGTCCCTACAGCGTTGCTCGCAGCGAGGAACACCTCGCCGAACGGGGTTCTTCGCGCTCTTGCGTTGACCGTAATCGTCGTTTCCAGGTCGGTGAACAGTCTGATCTGGGCGCTCCTGATCGTACAGGTGGTCGGTCCGGGTCTCTTTGCCGGCGTGCTGGCGATCGGAATTCGCTCCGTGGGGATGATTTCGAAACTGATATACGAGTCGATCGAGGAGATTAATCGCGAGCCGATTGAAGCGATTGCCGCTACCGGGGCAAGCCGGGCGCAGGTGTTTCTCTACGGGTACGTACCGCAACTACTTCCAATCTTTGCCGGAGTGACGGTGTACCGCTGGGAGGTCAATATCCGGGAGTCCACGATCATCGGAATCGTCGGTGGCGGCGGGGTCGGCTTTCTACTCAACTCGGCGATCAACCGACTCGCCTGGAATCAGGTGTTCACGGTGTTGATCGCGATCCTCGCAACGGTGGTATTGGCGGAATGGGTGTCCGCCCGGGTGCGAGCGGCGGTGACGTAACGCGTGGTATGAACGAGGCAAGGTGGCGACGAAGTAACGTTTGGCTTGAAAAGTACAAGGCGGCGGGGTGTGGGTGAACTTGAAACGTAAGGAGGTGATGTTCAGGGGATAGAGATGCGCGCCAGGTAAAAACAAGGAGTGGGATTTTCAAAATGAGTACGCGTGAAGGAGGTTTTCATGAGTACGAGACGAATAGGGGTGCTTTGGGTTGTATTGCTGGTACTGGTACCGGCAATGCTGGTTGCCGGTGGTCGGGCCGAGGAAGAACCATCGGAGCCGGTTGTGGATGAGGATTGTTTTCCGGGCGAGCTGGACGATCGTTATTGCGACCGTACCGGTAACCTGGTGGCTGATCCACCCGTGGACGAGAGCGATTGGCGTGATCCGGATATACTGGTCTTCAGTTACGCACCGACGGAAGACCCCGCGGTGTACGAGGAGGCGTGGGAAGATTTTATCGCGCACCTGCAGGAAGAGCTGCAGCGGCCGGTTCAGTGGTTCGGCGTACGGAGTTACGCGGCGCAGGTTGAAGCGATGCGTGCCGGGAGACTTCATATATCGGGATTTGCTGCCGGGGCGGTACAAGATGCGGTAAATTACGGTGGATTTGTTCCGCAGTCGGTGATGGCGTTTCCCGACGGCAGGGTGGGGTATTTCATGGAGATCTGGGCACACCAGGACAGCGATATTCGCGAGATTGAGGATCTGCGTGGTCGGCAACTGGCATTCGTGTCGGAGAGCTCCAACTCCGGGTATTTCGCGCCTCGGGCTCTGCTCTACGACGAGTTCGATATGCTGCCGGGCCGCGACTTTGATACCGCGTTTTCCGGTTCCCACGACAACTCGGCCCTGGGCGTCCTGAACGAGGACTACGATGCGGCGGCTCTGGCGAGCACGGTCATGGACCGGATGATCGCCGCCGACCGGCTGCCTCCTCGCGAGGAGTTTGCCCGGGTCCTGTACGAGTCCCAGGAGTTTCCCACGACGGCGTACGGTGTTGCTCACGATCTCTCGCCGGAGCTGCAGGAGCGGATTCGTGACGCGTTCTTGAACTTCGACTGGGAAGGCACGTCCGTAGCGGAGGAGTTTGCTCCGCGCAACAGCTTTGTCGGGGTTGATTATGAGCAGGATTGGGCGGTGATGCGCGCAATCCGTCAGGGTAGTGAGCAGGTGGCAGAGATTCTGGGGGAGTAATTGCAATATATCGGGGAAATCAGGGGACGGTTCAGTCGTCCCCTGGTAACCCGAAATCGATCAACCCACGACGCACAACCCACGACGCACAACAGACGACGCACAACAGACGACGCACAACAGACGACGCATCGAACCCGCCGACCGACGGACGTATCTCATCGGTTGAAACGTACAAAAAAGTTGACGGCTTATCTTAGCAATGCTACCGTTTTTTCGGGTAACCCCGGAAAGGAAACGCGATGGTCAGTGTTCGGCAAGCGGATTTCCTCAAAGACCGATGGGTGATCGGTGCTTTGTGGCATGAATACCTTACGTGGGCCATGGACGAGATAGATACACGATACGGGATAGGTCACGCGATGCTCGACCGAATGGGTACGGTAGACCAGGTCGTTCGGCGGAACCTGGAGGATATGCACGAGTTCGCGCCGCCGGCGGGACGACTGCTGCTGGCGGAATCGGACGGCGAGGCGGTCGGAATCGGGTGCCTGAAAGCGATCGGTGAGACGACCGGTGAAATCAAACGGATGTTCGTCCGTCCCGAAGCGCGTCGAACCGGTGCGGGCCGACGGATACTGCAGGGCCTTCTCGATGGCGCGCGAGAATTCGGGCACCACCGTGTGCTTCTCGACAGCGTCCGATTCATGACCGCGGCACACGCGCTTTACCGGTCGACGGGATTCACGGAGATCGAGCCGTATCCGGAGTCCGAGGTCCCTCCCGAGTTGTGGAAGTACTGGTTTTTTATGCAAATGGAGTTGTAGCAGTTCCGGGGACGTGAGGTGCCTACGGTCCTTTACAGACCGTACTTCTCCCGGTTTGTTTCAACCTGTTGCAGGTTCTCCTGAAATTGCGGTCCGCCGATCAGTTCTATCGTGAGGATCAGCAAGTTGACAAAGTGCATCGGAACGGCCATTGAGTTCTTGAATCCCATGCTTCCCCGTTCGACGAAGTAAGACCGTTCTACCAGCTCCACAAAATCGACGAGGACGGTATCGGATACGACGATGATACGCGCCCCCTGGTCCCGGGCATATTTCATCACGCGATGTGTCAGGTCGCGTTCCAGAAAGTAGTTGAACACCAGCAGTAGATCGTCCCTGCGCAAGGGAAAAACCTCCTCCATGAGGTGCTGCACATCCTTGCCGATCAGGTTGACGTCGAGCCGGTATCGCTTGAGCCGTTGGTACAGGTAGTGGGCGGGATAGATGCCGGTACTCGGGCCGTACACGTAAATGGAGTGGGCATCGATGATCGCCCGGGCCAGATGCGATAGTTCCTCCGGCGAGATGTGTTCCGAAAGTCGCTGCAGCGCAGTAGTGTCTGCTTCCTGAGCTGTTCTTATCAGCTCATCAAGTGTATTGATCTGTTTGAATGTCGTGCAGGAGGCGCGATACGCGTTAATATGGTACGCGTAGAAATCCTGAATACCCTGCCTGAACTCCTTGTATACCGCGTAACCCAGTTTGCGGTACAGGTCGATTACCTTGGGCTTGCTCACGTTTGTTGCCTCGCACAGTTCCTTGAGCGACATGAACGCAGCCTCGTGTGGATTTGTGGTAATGTAATTCAGGACCGTCTCTTCCGTGTGTGTGAGAGTCGGGGTCACGCGCGCTACTCGCCGAGCCCATTCACTTTGTAATGACACGCTGTTATTCTATTCCGGCCCGGGCCGTTTGTCAATTTACGGTTGTCGTTTAGAAAACTATGCCGTCAGATTATTACCATAGCGTTTGCAAAGGAGTGCATATCGTCTTATTAGGTCAAATATAATGCTTCAAAGATTACTTTTTATTTGACAGCTCAACTAAGGCGTAATAGAATCAATTACACAGTGTTGAGCTGAGAAAGCAAAGAGGAGGTGCATGGTGAGAAAGTTAATCATACTGTCGGTCGCGATATTCTTAATCGGAGGCGTGGTTTTTGCCGGTGGAGGTCGTGAAGAGGCGCAGGCCGATGACCAGTGGCCGGAGAGTCTTGTTCTCGGGATGGTTCCGTCGCGGGAAGTCAGCCGGATGATCGAATCGATCGACCCTCTGACCGATCTGTTGTCCGAGGAACTGGGGATGCCCGTGAGCGGTACGGTCCTGACCAGCTTTACCGGCGTCATCGAGGCGATGGGTACCGGTCGCGTTGATATCGGAATCTTTGGTCCGTTTGCGTTGGTGCTTGGAGAAGAGAGGCACAATCTTGAGATCATACTTAACTCGATCCGGTATGGTGCTGATCACTACAAAGCACAGTTCGTCGTGCGTGAGGACAGTGGGATTAATACCCTTGATGATCTGCGCGGCAAGACGATTGCATTTGTAGATCCCGCGTCGGCGTCGGGGTATCTGTTTCCCTACGTACACCTGCTGTCGAACGATATCGATCCGGATACGGATCTGGCGGATTACATATTTGCCGGTGCCCACGATGCGGCCATAATCGCGGTGATGACCGGTGAGGTCGATGCCGGTGTCAGTTTTGACGACGCCCGGCTGGAGCTGGTCGGAGAGTACCCGACGATGATGGAAGAGACAAAGATCCTGACCTATACCGAGGAGATCGCAAACGATGGGGTTGCGGTTCGCCCGGGTCTTCACCCGGACCTGGTATCGGCGATCCAGAACGCCTTTGTCGCGGTTGGTGACACGCCTGAGGGACAGGAACTGCTCGACACGTTGTACAACGTCTCCGGTTTTGTACCGGCCTCAAGCGAGCGGTACGACGTGGTAAGACGGACTTACGAAGAGATGCAGGAGTTCATCGACTTCTGAGGCCCTGCGTATTCATCAATGCAGGATTCGACGGGCAGTAGTACTGCGCAGGTAGTATTGCTGTCCGTTTTTTTGAGTGGAAGAAGAGGGTACCGGCCATTATCAAGTTTGAAGATGTAACCGTTGTCTATCCCGGCAACGTTAAAGCGTTGGACTCACTCAGTATCGAGATCCAACCGGGTGAGTTTGTCGTGGTAGTCGGGTTGAGCGGAGCGGGAAAATCGACGATGCTCAGGTCGATCAATCGTCTGGTAACACCTACCGCGGGCCGTATTTTCATCGACGGAGAGGATATAACCGACGCGACGTCGACCGCTTTGAAGCGCCTCCGTGGCAAGGTTGGTATGATCTTTCAGAACTTCAACCTGGTAAAACGCTCTCTGGTTATCCGCAACGTGTTGGCCGGCAGGCTTGGATACGTCCCGACCTGGCGGACGCTGCTCGGGTTCTTCCCCCGGATGGATAAGGAAATCGCGCTGGAGTGCCTCAACCGGGTCGGTATTCCCGAGAAAGCCGGGGTCAGGGCGGACGCTCTGTCAGGCGGACAGCAGCAACGGGTAGGTATTGCCCGGGCGCTGGCGCAACAACCCAAGATCATCCTCGCGGACGAGCCGGTGGCATCACTCGATCCACCCACGTCACACGCGGTGATGAAGGATCTACGCCGGATAAACCGCGAGGACAAGATCACCACGCTGGTGAATCTCCACTTCATAGACATGGCGTTGGAGTACGCCGACCGTATCATAGGGTTGCGTGACGGGAGACTGGTGTTCGACGGCCCGGCGGAGCAGGCCACGGAGAAAGTGTTTGAAGAGATCTACGGACGCGCTCTTACCGACGATGATGTGATCGGAGAAGCGTAAGATGGTGAACTTGATGTGGCGAGCCAGGATTAAGAAGGTCACCGTCACCTTCATCATAATCCTGATCTATATCTGGAGCAGTCGCGGGGTGGGTTTCAATATTGTCGAGATCCTGCGCGATATTCCACAGTTCTTTTCGCTTCTCGGGGAAATGATTCCGCCCAACTGGGCTTACGGACGCCGTATCATCCCGGCACTGATAGAGACGATCCAGATCGCCGTTATGAGTACGATCCTGGGTACGGTCTTTGCGATTCCCCTTACTCTGCTGGCCGCAGCAAACACCAGTCCCAACCGCGTCGTCTATTTCGTGGCGAAGGGACTGATGAACCTCCTGAGAACGATTCCAGAGCTACTCTACGCGTCGATCCTGGTGGCCGGCGTCGGTCTTGGGGCGTTTTCCGGGATGCTCGCGCTGGTGATCTTCTCCACGGCGGTGATCTCCAAGCTCACCAGCGAGAGTCTCGAGGCGATCGACGGAGGGCCGATGGAGGCGATCTCCGCTGTAGGCGGCAACCGGCTGGAGGTGATCCGGTACGCCGTAGTGCCGCAGATTCTTCCGGCGTTCGGCAGTTATTCGCTGTACGTGTTTGAGATCAATATTCGCGTTTCCACGGTACTCGGCCTTGTGGGCGCCGGAGGAATCGGTGTTCCCCTGCAGACGTCGCTGAATCTGTTCCGATATCAGAACGCGGCCACGATCATCCTGGTAACGTTCGTGTTCGTGATGCTTATCGACTATACGAGCACCCGGTTGCGAGAGAGGTTGCTGTAATATGGATAATGTGACACAAAAACGCATACGGGTTATCGGCAACCTGGTCGTACTCGTGATCGTGCTCGTCTGGACAACCCGCGGGATGAACATCAACATGGAGCGCATACGCACCGGCATCCCGACGGTAGGTCGTATCATAAACGCGATGTTCCCGCCCGATACAGGGTACTTTGCGCGATCGATGTCGGCCATGGTCGAGTCCATTCAGATTGCGATCATAGGTACTACCGTCGCATCCGTATTGACGTTTCCGATCAGCTTTTTAGCGGCAAAGAACATCGGGACGCCGGGACCGGTGGTGGCCGCGTTCAAGCAACTGCTCAACGCGATCCGCACGTTTCCGGAACTGATACTGGGTGTTTTCTTCGTCGCGTCTTACGGGCCGGGACCGTTGGCGGGAGTGATGGCGATCGGGATCAACTCGATCGGTATGCTGGGGAAACTCAATTCCGAGATCGTGGAGAACATCGATCGGGGACCGATCGAAGCGCTGGAAGCAAGTGGTGCCAATAAAGCGGAGATCTTTCTCTATGCGGTCTTCCCGCAGGTGCTGCCCGAGTTTATCGCGACCGCGCTGTATCGGTTTGAACTCAACCTCCGGGCCGCCACCGTCCTCGGGATGGTTGGAGCCGGTGGAATCGGGGTGATTCTGCTGCAGGCGCTTCAGTTCCGACGGTGGCCGATCGTCGGCATGGCTTTGATAATCGTGATCATTGCGGTGACGATCATCGACTACAGCAGTGCGTATATCAGAAAACGGATTATCTGAGATCTATTGTTACAGAGACAGGATAGTACGGGTTTCGTCCAACTCCGTGGAGTTATCCAGTGACAGTGGAGTTACCGCGACCACCCGGTCCACGGCGAGCGCGTAAATATCATCGTCTTCTTCCAGCCGGCTCGGATCAAGAATGATCCGGGTCTGAGTTTGCTTCAGGGGAGTCTCCGGGTGGGGATCCGGGATATGAAAGCTCAGGTAGCTGTGCCGGGAGAGCCGGGTAAGGCGTTCTTCCGTACCTTCCGGACACGGATCGGGTACGTCTATTTTCAACACGTCGAACGGCAGCGTACCATCGTTTTGCCGGTTCTCGAGGACGAAATCGAGCACATGGCGGCTCCACCGTAGCGCCACTCGTTCCGCATCGGTCCAGTCCAGGTCACCGTGAACAAAGTGGTGTTGTACTTCCGTCTGGCGGGAGATCGCCAGGGCCGGTGTACCCTGGGACGCAGCCTGGAGCGCCGCTCCGACAGTTCCGGAAGCGCCGATATCGACTCCTATATTCTCTCCGTAGTTAATTCCGGAAATGACCAGATCCGGGCGACGTTCACGGCAGAGTACCGCAAAGGCGTGCCGCATAATCAATGCCGGAGACGCATCGATGTGCCAGGCATACACCGGGTACGTATCCGGGCCGGGCGCGATCGGTAGATCTACCGGGTGAAGAAAGTCATCCGGATCACCGTGCATTCCGCGTCCTCGGGCGGTCTGCTGTGATGTAGGAGCGGTCACAAAAACTTGACCTAATTGACTTGCGGCTTTTACAGCTGCGACCAGGCCAGGTGATTGAATGCCGTCGTCGTTGGTTACCAGAATGAACGGTAAATCATTCCGCAGTATTGGTTTGTTGTTCATTGATTCTGATTATCGCGCATGTTTCCTAAAAACACAAGTGAGAAAAGCAATGATGATAAAGGTAAAAATAAAAACAATTGTTTGACGATAACCCGCCGAGCGAACAGTCACGTTTCCATCTAAGAACGAACAGTCACGTTTCCATCTGCGAATTATAGCCCTCGACAGGTGATCGAGTCTAAAATGTTGATCCGGAGCGGATTACGCGAGGTCCGTATACCGGAGCAACTCAATCCTCGCGTCGTCGCAGTAGTCCACGATTTCGATATCGGCAAACATCCGTCGTTCCCGGTTGCGCATGATCATTTCCCGGCCGGGTTGTTGTTCGGGCAAGCGGAGACGTTCCATCTCGTCCGACTTGAACGCGGGATGGCCGGTTAGCAGATACGTTCCAGGCGATGTCTCCGCCAGGTGGTCCGCCAGTTCCGTGCCCGGGTGTTCATCGGGACCGGTCCAGCCGGGAAGCGGCGTCAAACGTCCCGATTGTCGAAGCTCGCGATCGTAGAGGAGCCCCTTGTCCCGGGCAAACTGCGACAGAACCTCAGTGATATCCGGAATTTCTCCCACCAGCATGTGTTCGTCCATGTACCGCACGGCAAATCCCAGGCGGGTAAGGCGGTCGAGTTGTGCCGCTATCTCCGTCAGCACCTCTCCCGGGTCGGGGCGCAGGTCCTGGAGTTCCTTCACGGTAAACGGAAGCGTTCCGTCCGGTCGTACCAGGGTCGGAACTTTGTCGGTATCGAGGACGGGTCCCCAACGGTATCCGGACCATTCCGCGGTAAGGCACACATGCAGTCCAAAGACCGCCCGCTCCGCCAGATCAACCATGGCGGCGGCGTGTTCGATCTCCGGCGCCGGTGCAAGCAGACTGATGTTTCGGACGATTCCCTGGCGCGCGGTGGCGCGTATCGCACGATTCATAGTTTGATTGGTGCCTGCGTCATCCGCACGCGTCAAAAGGTGAACTCCCCGCATCGCTGTCCTCCTCTCTGGTGCTCGTATAACGTGTCTAACCTACCGGAACGTGTGCGCCGGACGACCGGGTTACCTAAATCGTAGGCGTATCCGTCGAGCGTTGCAAGCGTTGTCTTCAGACGTAGACCACACGCTGACACTCTATTAGTGTATATAGAGAACGACAACACAATAGAAGGATAGGTGATGATAGTACGACACATCGATGAGATCATCGGTTCCGACCGGGAAGTGCACGATCCCGACGGCCACTGGATCAGTCGCCGGATTCTGCTGAAGCGGGACGGAATGGGATTCTCGCTTCACGAGACGATCGTTCGGGCGGGTACACGAACGCGCATGCATTACCGGAACCACCTGGAGGCGGTTTACTGCATTTCCGGAAACGGGGCGATCGAGGACTGTGCCACCGGGGAGCGTCACGAACTCCGGGAGGGTTCGATGTACGCGCTCGACCAGCACGATGAGCACGTCGTTCACGGTGGTACGGAAGATATGCGCGTGGTCTGCGTCTTCAATCCGCCGGTGAGCGGATCCGAGGTCCACGACGCGGACGGCGCGTATCCCGTGGATGCCGGGTAGTTGGTAGTCGGTAAATACTGATTCCCGGTGGCGTGACTCCGTCACACCATGTTTGTTATGGCGAGAGGAGGCGGCTGTGATCCAGATCCTTGTTCCGGCGATGTACCTCCTCGCGGGTATCTGCGCGTACGCCGCCCTAAACCATTTTTCTCTCGGGTTGCAACGGCCTTCAGATACGGTGCACTTGGTTTTCGCCGGCCTCTGCGTGCTTGCCGTGGCGATCGCGCTTGCCCGGATCGGTTCCATGCGAGCCCGGGAGATCGAGACGTTCCTAATCACCCAGCGATGGGATATCGCCCTGATTCTCGTCTTTTATCCGTTTTTTCTCTGGTTCATCTCTCTCTATACCCGAGTCGTTCCAAAACGTTTGCTCATCGGTTTCACGGTGTTCTTCCTTATTATAAGTGGAGTGAATCTTGCGTTGCCCCTGGGAATCCAGTACGCGCAGATCGATGCGTTGGCGTCGGTTCGCTTGCCCTGGGGTGAGAGGATCACTGCCGTGGACGGTACGCGGAGCCCGTGGTTCAGTGTGGCATCGATTGGTGTTATCGCCGCGTGGAGCTACTCCCTGTACGTTCTTGGAGCCGGGTACCGTCGTGAGCCTTCGCCGACGCGTGCGGCGCTTCTGATCGCGTTGGCGCTGTACGTAGCGAGCTCGATTCAGTCGTTGCTTGCCCGGCATCTTGTGGCGGGACCGCTCAGACTCGGTCCGTTCGGGTTCCTGGCGATGATCGTCGTCATGAGCGTTGCGCTCAGCAATCAGACCCGCCGAAGACTGAGGATATCGGAAAACCGTTTTCGGTCGCTCGTAGAGCAGTCTCCCTTCAGTATCCAACTGCTCTCAGCGGACGGGCGTACGTTGCAGCTGAATCCTGCGTGGGAACGGTTGTGGGGGCCGGAAAACGATCCGCTTGCCGACTTCAGGTTCATCGTCGACCCCGGGTTCAGGGACCGTTGTTTTGCGACTATCCAAAAAGGACGACCGTTTACACAGGAGGGTTCCGTGTCGCATCGCGATCTCGGAGACCGCAACGTGATCATCACGTATTTTCGAGTCGGAGAGGACCTGGGGGTTATCGCGCTGGACGACACGGAACGGAAACAGGCGGAGGAAGCGATCCAGCAGAATCTGGCGGAAAAGGACGCGTTGTTGCGCGAGCTGTACCATCGTACCAAGAACAATATGCAGGTGATCATTTCCATGCTGGAGATGGAGGCGGAGTCGATCGCCGACCCGACCGTTCTCGACGCGTTCAGGGAAACGCAGAATCGGATACACAGTATGGCATTGGCACACGAGATGCTGTACGCCTCCCGGGATCTTTCGAGAATTCGGCTGGATCATTACATCGGAAGCCTGGTCAATATGCTCGTGGGAAGCCACAGGGTTGAGCCGGGGAGAATTCGTATGGATCTTGACCTCGACCAAGTCTCTGCAGTTCTCGATATCGCGGTGTCCTGTGGGATGATCGTGAACGAACTGGTCTCCAACGTCTTCAAGTATGCGTTCCCGGAGCACCGGTCCGGCACGATGCGCGTTGTGTTGCGGTGCGACGACGACGATCAGGTGAGCCTGGCCGTCGTCGACGATGGAATCGGATTGCCGGGCGACGTCGATCCGCGGAACACCCGCACAATGGGACTGTACATCGTGCGGATAACTGTGGAACGGCAACTTCAGGGACACGTCACGTTTCGGCGGGACTCCGGATTTGCCTGCACGGCAACGTTCAGGAACTTCGCGTACCCGGCACGAGTTTGAAAACGCGCTTCCAATAAATCGTACATCACAATACGACGAGAAAAACCTTGACCGCGTGCTGGTCCAGGTGTACGCTGGTTGTAGGGAAACGATGGAAACTATAATAGTTTTGCTAGTTTCCATCGATCAACGGATATTATATTATTCATGGTACGCAGCGCGTAGCCCGTTGCGAAAAGCCGCACTCTCCGGGAGGTCCGGGGGGAGGGTAGTTTTCTGGAACCAAGTGACAACGACAACGACAACGACAACGACCACGATGACGACGATGTGCGTCACGGTCGGACTCATGATAAAGCACATGACATCCATACTCGCATAATCAGCGGCGCCGACGACTTCGTCATGCGCGAGGGGATCTATCGCATGACAATGGACCGGCTCGCCTCGCACCTGCGGATGAGCAAGAAGACGATCTACTCTTGTTTCAGGAGTAAGGACGAGATCCTGCAGGCGGTGATTCGTCGGGCGCTTGGTGACGTCGAAGCGCGGTTACGCTCGATCCGGGAGGATCCCGAGGCGTCCACCGGGATAAAGCTCCGGCGTACCCGTGACGCCGTGATCAACCGGATAAACCGGCTCGGACTGCGCCTTCTTCACGATCTCTTTCACGCGTTTCCCGAACTCTGGCGTGAGCTGGACGCGCAACGAACACGAGTTCTCACGGAACACTTCAGTGCGTTGCTTCGGGAAGGTGCGGTCAACGGCGAGATTCGACCGGACGTCCACGTTGATCGAACGGTTGTGGTGATCGTGAAAACAGTATCCAACGTCGGCCAACCGGGCGTCCTGATCAACCAGCCGTATTCAGTGGTGGAGTTTGTGACGACGCTTTTCTCGATGCTCTTCACGGGCATGCTCTTTGAGCACGGCGTACAGGAGTACATCTCCGGCGATGCCGGGGACGGTATGACACGCCCGCAGAGTGACACCGGGACAGGTAAGGGAGAGGTTAACGTATGAGTGTGCGCGATGATATGTGGCGGTCCACCCCGCCCGCGTCGGCGAATGTCATCCTGGCGGTTGTGCTTCTCCTGGTAGTCGGCGGCATCGCTTCTCCCGGGGGCGCCCGGGAGGAACGGCCCCTGTGGGGTTCCGGGACGATCGAAGGTACGAGCATCGTCGTCTCCGCCGAGGTCGCAGGAATCGTGGATACCGTCCACGTCCAGGAGGGGGATTTCCGGGAGTCCGGCCAGGTCCTGGTAATGATCCACTCCTCGGACATGGAGTTGCAGCGTGAGATCCGCCGGGCGGAAGAAGCGATCGCCGACGCCGAGCGGAGACTGGTTGAGACCGGCGCGCGTACCGAAGACATCGTGCAGGCGGAGGCGCGGGTGCGGCGCCTCCGGCGGGACCTCGAGGCAGCCCGCGAGGACTATGAGCGTATGGCTCGGCTGCTCGAAGCGGAGAGCATCACCCGGAGCCGGTACGAGGACGCGGAACTGCGTGTCTCCCGGACCGGAACGGAACTGGAAACCGCGGAGCAGGACCTCGAGCGAGTGCGCAACCTGGCGCGGCCGGAGGAGCGGGAAATCGCCCGGATCCGCGTGGAACGCGCGGAGTACGTGCGCCGCCTTGCCGAGAGGCAGCTGGCGAGGACGATCGTGAGCGCTCCGCGTTCGGCCTACGTCGATCGCCTGCTCGTGGAAGCGGGCGAGTACGTGCAGCCCGGACGCCCGGTGGTTCGCCTGGTGGAACGAGACCCGCTCGGGATAACGGTTTTCGTGGCTCAGGGCGACCTCGCCCTCGTTGCCGTCGGTGATACCGCGGAGGTGCTGGTCGATGCGTATCCGGAGCGGAGCTTTACCGGTCGCGTGACCCGGATCGCGGAAGAGGCGGAGTTTACGCCGGGAAACGTTCAGACCCGGGACGAGCGGGCACGGCTGGTCTTTGCGGTAAAGGTGGAGATCCCCAACCCGGAGTTGTTTTTGCGGCCGGGCATGGGGGCGGAAGTGGAGTTCCCGGAGGCGCGGCGTGACCGGCGATGAGGTACTGCGGATCACCGGCCTGGAGAAGTCCTTCGGCGCCGTGCGGGCGTTGAACGCGGTCGATCTCTCCGTACGGTCGGGGCAGCTCACCGGTCTGATCGGATCGGACGGAGCGGGCAAGACTACGTTGATCCGGATCGTGGCGGGATTGCTCCGGACAGATCGCGGAGCGGTGGAGTTTCCTGCCGTTCGAACTGTCGGAAGAACCCCGGGCCGACCCGCGATCGGGTACCTCTCGCAGGGTTTCTCCCTGTACGGGGACCTGACGATCGACGAGAATATGAGGTTTTTCTCCGAGCTCCACGGGTTCCGGCGGTACGAGACGCGGAGTACCGAACTGCTCGAACTCGTCGGACTGGCGCCGTTCCGGCGACGCCGGGCGGGACGGTTATCCGGAGGAATGAAAAAGAAACTCGCTCTGGCGTGCGCGCTCGTTCACGGTCCGGACCTGCTCCTTCTGGACGAACCTACCACCGGCGTGGACCCGATCTCTCGCCGGGAGTTCTGGGGAATCCTGGACCGACTGCGGCAGGACGGGTTTTCCGTGCTCCTGAGCACCCCCTACTTCGACGAGGCGGAACGGTGCGACCAGGTGGTGCTGATGCACGCCGGAGATGTACTCGATCGGGGAACACCAAAGGCGGTTATCGGAGCGCTCACCGGGGTGATCCTGGAAGTGGTGTGCGATCCGGTACGCCGCGCCCGGGCGACGCTTGCCGACAACAGGTGGATCGATGAGGTCCAGTTGTACGGGGATCGCCTGCACGTGGTGTCCCGTTCAATCGAAATAGAGGAACTGCGGGAGGTCGTCCGGGATGAGCTCGGCGTCGCCGACGTCGAGATCACCGCTCTGCAACAGGTGACCCCGGGCATCGAGAACGTGTTCATATCCCGCATGAAGGAGGCAGGATGAAACCCGAACACGCCTGGCGACCCGAGCGTCTTGCCGCTCAGACGTTGCTGTTTGCGATCCTCGCGGCGGGCACGGCTGCCGTGGTCACCGCGGAGTCACCTTCGGCATCGTCCCCTGCCGTATCGCCGACGTTCAACCTCACGCTTGAGGAGGCGGTGGAACGGGCGCTCGCCGCGGACGAGCGCCTGGAAGCGGCGGTGCTGGAGTCTCGGCGCGCCGAGGCTGCGTACCGATCGGCCCGGAACGAACGGTTACCCGCGCTCCTTGTCACGGCGGGTTACGACCGGATACGGGAGATCGATCCTCCGACACTTGACCTCCCGCCGGAACTCGGAGGCGAGGTCCGGTTTGGGGATTCGATCACGGACCGGGTGTATCTGCAGGCAAACCTCCGGCAGGAACTGTTCTCCGGGTATCGCCGATCCGCGCAGATCGACGCGACGGAGCACCGGTTCCAGGCGTCCCTGTACCACCGTGAGTTCGTGGCGAGCCAGGTCGAGATGGCCGCGGTCGAGCTGTATCTGAACGCGGTACGCGCGGCCGAACGGGTACACGTAGCGGAGCGTGCCCTGGAGCGGGCATCCCGCGTTCGGGAGGAAGTCGAACACCTTCTCGGGGAAGGGCTGGTCACTGCCAACGACCTCCTGCGAGCACGCATGGCGGAGGCGCAGACCGACGCAAGTCTTGCGCGGATGGGCAACGGGCGGGAGCGGGCGTTGCTCCGGTTGAAACGCGGTCTTGGTATCGATCCGGAGACGGTGGTTGAGCTGGACCATGCCTCCGGCGGACAGCAAGACGCGCCCCCCGGTTCCGGCGAGGTGGACCGGGAGATCCTCCGGGCCGAAACGGACCGCCCTGATCTCCGAGCGATCGAAGAGGAGGTGCTCGCCGCGGGCCGGTCGGTTCGCCGGGCGGAAGCGGGACTTTACCCGACGGCAAATCTCGTCGCCGGCCTCAGGGTCGCCCGGCCGAGTCCGGTGGTGTTCCCGCAGGTCGCGGAGTTTGATCATACCTGGAGCGTCGGATTCGAGTTGACCTATAACGTGGGTGGTCTGCTCCTGGTGCGGTCACGCCTGGAGGAAGCGCGCCTCCTGGAGGAGGCGCTCCGGGTGGAACGGATACGTCGCGCGGAAGACGTCGCGCTGCACGTACGCTCGGCGGCGCTGGATATCGCCGATGCCGTGGAGCAGCGTGTCGCGGCGGACCTGTTCGTGGAGCAGGCGGAGGAAAACCTGCGTACCCTGAAGGCGATGCACGCGGAGGGGCTGATTCGCTTCAGCGAGGTGATCGAGGCGCAGGAACTCCTGGAGCAGGCCGAGATGAACCGGCTGGAAGCGACGATCGACCGGGCCCTCGCGGAAGCACGGTACCGGTTTGTGGCGGGCCGATCGGCGCTGCCGTGATCGGATAACGGTGTGAGTGGAGGAAACCTGTGAGCCGCGCCGCCGCTTCAAACCACGATGAAATCGCGATCGCCGTCTCGGGAATAATCAAGACGTTCGGTGGGTTCCGCGCCGTGGATGACGTGAGCTTCACCGTACCGCGCGGGAAGGTGTTCGGGCTGCTCGGGGCAAACGGGGCGGGAAAGTCGACGCTTATCCGCATGCTCTGCGGTATCCTGCAGCCCACCGCGGGAAGCGCCTCCGTAGCCGGGCTGTCCGTGGCAACCCACCCCGACGAGATCAAGCAGCGGATCGGGTACATGTCGCAGCTCTTCTCGCTCTATCGCGATCTCACCGTGCGGGAGAACATCCGGCTCTTTGCCGGTATTTACGGACTCTTCGGGAGGGTCGAACGGGAGAGAGCGGTCTGGGCGCTCGCCGTGGCGGGTCTGGAAGGACGGGAAACGACGATCGCGGAGGACCTCTCCGGCGGATACCGGCAGCGGTTGGCCCTGGCCTGCGCGTTGCTGCACGAGCCGGTGGTGCTCTTTCTCGACGAGCCTACCAGTGGTGTCGATCCGGTGGCGCGTCGCTCCTTCTGGGACCTGATCGATTCGCTTGCAGCCGCCGGAACCACCGTCCTGGTTACGACGCATTACCTGGACGAGGCGGAGTACTGCAACGAGCTGGCGATGATGCACGCCGGGCGGATTATAGCTACCGGGACTCCCCGCGCGGTCAAGGAGCTGGCGCGGGATCTCCCCGGTCGGGACGGAGAGCGGGCCGCCGGGAAACTCTTCGAGAAAACGATTCCCACTATGGAAGACGTGTTTGTCGCGCTCACGGAGCGGGCCGACCAGGGCAACCACGCCGAGCAGGGCAACCACGCCGAGCAGGGCAACCACGCCGAACGTGAGCGCCCGGTGGAAGGAGGTCGCCCGTGACGCTGCTGCGCATCCGGGCGATGGCCCGGAAGGAGACGCTCCACATACTGCGGGACAGACGGACGCTGGGGATTCTCGTCGTGCTGCCCGTGGTACTGTTGATCTTCTTCGGGTACGCGATCGACCTGGACGTCACCGACATCAGAATCGGCGTGTACGACGAGGATCGCTCGGCGGAAAGCAGGCGTACGATCACCGTTTTCGAGAACGCCGGGTACTTTCGGACGGTTTCGATCGTGGATGATCCCCGAGTCGGGCAGCACCTGCTCGATTCAGAGCAGATCGAACTGTTTGTCCACGTGCCCCGCGGGTACGCCCGGGCGCTGCTGCGCGGCGAGAACTCCCGGCTCGGGGTCTACGTGGACGGTACCAACCCGCAGATCGGGTCCGGTGTTGTGGGCCTCCTGGAGTCAACAGTGAACGCGATCAATAATACCGGCGCGATCAATAA
>SLRR01000191.1 GCA_007130865.1 Spirochaeta sp.
ATCGAGGCGCCCCGGTGCGCGATTACCGCGGGGTAGGGGATGTTGAACTCCTGCAGGATCTCCCGACCGCGTTCCTCCTCCGGGGAGGCGATATAGTAGCTTCCGTAGAACGCCAGGTAAACCGACATCAGCAGGACCGGCGTCAGCAGGATCCATTTCATGGTCGCATCTCCACGAGTCAACGGAATCGTCGTCGTTTCATCATAACCTCCCGGGAGTACCGGATCTTCTCCAGTACAAGGAGTTCCTGCTCCGGGGGGATCGGGATATCCGTTTCTCTGCTTTCTATATGGCCGATCCGGTTGAGCGTCCCGATTTCCGCGGCAAAGAGTTGGTCCCGGTACAGCACCAGGGGCAGCTCGTGAATGAAGAGCACCGGGATCTCCCGCGGATCCATCAGGGATCCCCCCATGAACTCCGGCGGCGCCGCGTCTATACCCAGAAAATCAAGGATCGTCGGGGCCAGGTCGGTGATGCTGCCGGTTTTATGCAGCGTCCCCGGTTCGATGTCGGGATGGAGGATCAGCAGGGGGATGTGCTCCGGTTCCTTGATATTGCGGTTGACCTGGAAGTTTACGCTCGAGGTATACACCGGGGTCTGGATCGCTGCCTCGTGGTCGGAGTAGATGATGATCAGCGTGTCCTCCGTGAGCCCCCGCTCTTCCAGCCCCAGGAAAAACATCTCCAGGGCACTATCGACGAAGCGCACGGAATTGAAGAAGTCCCGCACCAGCGGGTTCAGGATCGTTTCAAAAGCTTCGACCCGATACTCCTCCGGGTAGAATGTGAACGGCGTATGGCTCGTCACCGTTATCAGGAACGCAAAGAATGGGTTCTGCGCCTCTTCGAGGTAGGTCAAGGCCTGCCGGAGAAAGTCGTAATCGTTGATTCCCAGGTGACTGTGGTCCAGCGTGTAGGTACGGTCCTGCAGGTCGAAATCGTCGAGGGAGTAGAACCGGTCAAACCCCAGCTCCGCGTACGCTTCGTTCCGGTTGAAGAAATCTCCGTCGTTGCCGTGAAACGCCATGGTCCGGTAGCCCCGGTCGCGGAGAATTTCCACGAGCGAGGGAAAGAGCGTCATCTCGTGGTCGCGGAACGTGAAGTGTCTGTTGACGGGGTACATCCCGGTCAGGAGGGAAAAATCCGCGTCAAAGCTCCCGTTCACGTGCTGGGCGTAGAAGTTGGTGCCGTACAGACCTTTCTCAACGAGCGAGTTGACAAAAGGCGTCACCTCGACGCCGTTATGGCGATAATTGATGAGCTTCTTGTCCAGCGATTCCACCTGGATCACGATCACGTTCGTGGGCGGCTCAAGGAGCGCCTCTTCGTCCAGCTCTACCGCCATCTCCGCGGGCGGTACCGGCGTTACCGCTTCAGTTGTGTCCGGGGGACCGGTCCGCAGCAGGATCATCTCCGCCGCGTAGAGCGGAAGCACGCCGTACACGCCGGTAAAAGCCGGGGTGGATTCCAGGTACAGTTCCGTCGGGCTCTTTCCCCCGAGACGGCGATTGGCAATGACTCCCTGGGCAAGCAGAAGGAACGCCGCTGCAACGATGATCGCCGCCCTGGCGCCGCGGGAGAGAGCTGCCCCGGGAGCTCCTCCGGGACGCAACCCTGTAACGGATCGCACGCGCGACGATGCTGCAGACGATGCGGGTGTCCGCCAACGACCCGTCGCCGCCATCACGATGATATCGAGTACAAATACAACGTCCGTGATCCGCATGATATGCCGGAAGAGCACGCCCACCGCGTCGAAACTCTCCCCGGCGGCGACCTCGCTGAAACTCAAGTAGTTGCCGAAGTACCGGTTGTACCAGAGGTTTGCCAGAAAAAACGCGGTGAATCCTGTCGCGATTACCACCGCTGCGATGCGGTTCCGCCGGCGGACGATCGCCGGGCGTACCAGAAGATATACCAGCGCCACCAGTACGATGCTTCGCAGCATCTGCGTTCCCGGAACGAGGACCCCCAGTACGTGGAGCATCAGAACGTTGTATTTAAGCAGTAAACCCGCCAGTAAGGCACCGGTGAAGAGATCGTCTCGCGTACGCAAAGCCATCTACAACTAATATAACACGTAGCTCCTCGCGATTGACACGCGCCAACCTTCGGGGTATCCATATTCGACGTGTCTACCGGTAATCTTCTGCTCGATATCGGACTCATGGCGGTACTCCTGGTCTTGTCGGCGCTTTTCTCCGGATCCGAGACCGCGTTCTTCTCGCTGAACAGCCTGGAAAAGGAGTCTCTCCGGCGCGGAGCCGGGGACGGATCCAACCGGTTCACACAGCTTCTTTTTACCGATCCGGACCAGGTTCTTGTGACGATTCTCACGGGAAACATGTTCGTGAATATCTTTGCCTCGTCCGTATCGGAGGCGATCGGGGCGCAGATTTTCACCCGGAGCGCGGAGCTCTTCTCGATAATCGGCATGACGATCACGCTGCTGGTTATCGGCGAGATGACGCCCAAGAATATCGCGGTTCGTCACTCGCTCCGGTTTGCACGCCTTGCCGCGGGTATCCTTCGTCACGCCCACACGCTTCTGCGACCGATCACGCGGCCCCTGGGACACCTGCGTCACGCCGTAGTGTCCGCGTTTCCCGGTCGGCCCGACCGTAACGCCAACCGCGACGATGCGATTCTCTCCGCGATCCGGCTTGGATACCAGAGCCGGACGATCGAGGAGTCGGAACTCCGCCTGCTGGAACGGTTCTTCCGCTTCCGGGAAAAAAACGCCGTAGATGTGATGATTCCCCGCGTGGACTGCCGTCCGGTGAACGCTTCCATGACGGTGGGTGAACTTTTTGCCGACGTCGATGCGGATGACCCGGATCTGCTGCCGCATCTGATTCCCCTGTACCGCGAGGATGTCGACCACATCACGGGGTACGTTCGGCGTTCGAGTCTCGTCCCGTACCGCCTGAACGGCGAGCTGGATGAACAGCTGTCGCGGCTACGGCGTCCCGTGCACGCTGTTCCGCGGGGTAAGGATCTCCGGGAACTCCTGGACGAGATGTCGGAACTCCGCGCGGAGATGGCGGTGGTGGTGGACGAATATGGCGGAACCGAGGGGATCGTCACCTTTGCCACGGTGATGCGGTACCTCTTCGGCGACTTTGCGGCGGTACAGGATCAGCTTATCCTTCCCGTGGACGACTCCACGTACCGTGTTTCCGGCCAGGCGGACGTACGGGAGGTGGAAGCGGTTCTGCAGGTGGATCTCCCCCGCGAGAACCGGACCGTGGGAGGGATGGTGACCGAACTCCTGGGAGATCTCCCCCGGGAGGGACAATCCGTGGCCACCGGTGGGTATCGCTTTACCGTGGAACGTGTCGCCGGTCGCCGGATCGCGTGGTTGCGAGTGCGCGCGGAGGATCCGTCGTGATCTTTGTGAGTATCGGGATCTGCATGCTATGCGCCGCGTTCTTTGCTGGTCTTGAGACCGGTCTGATCTCTACGGACCAGTTTGTACTTCACGCCGCAAAGGAACGCGGAGGAATCGGCGCCCGGGCGGCGGACTTTCTCCTGGTCAAACCGGAGCGTCTGCTTTCCACCACGCTCATAGGGACCAATGTCTCGGTGGTTACCGGCACGGTACTGCTCAGCAATACCCTTCGGACCACCGGGATCGTCTGGGCGCCGATCGTCGGGAGCGCCGGCCTGGTGGTGGCGTGGCTTATCGTATCGGAGATTATTCCCAAGTCGTTCTTTCGGCTCCACGCGGACACCGCGGCGGTGCGACTGGCACCGGTACTCGTGGTGTTCTTCTTCATCTTTGCGCCGGTAGCATGGGCGCTCAACGTTGTCGTGAAGGTTCTGCTCTTCAGTACCGGTCAGCACGGATCCAGCAAAGCCGGGATCGGCACCAAGCAGTCTCTACGATTGCTGGTTCGTCTGGGCAGTCGGGAAGCGGGGCTCTCCCTGACGGATCTGCGGATTATCGACGACATCTTTGATTTCCAGGGAACGATCGCGCGGGAAGTGATGGTGCACGTTCACCGGACACTGGCGTGTCCGCGCACGATGGAACTCGCGGAAATCGTCCGGCGAGCGCTGGACGCTAACGTCCGGTTTGTCCCGATATACGAGAACCGCCTGGACAACGTTGTCGGGTATCTCGATATCGACGAGGCGACCCGCGCGGAAGTACTGACGCTGGATGCGCTCATCCGTCCGCCCACGTTTTACCCGGACACAAAATCGATCCCGGAACTGCTCCTGGATATGAACCGGCAGGCGCTGCCGGTGGTGTTCCTCTCCAACGAATACGGGCGCATCACGGGAATCGTCACGCCCGACGAGATCGTGGGCGAGGTGATCGGACGGTTCACCGTAACCCATACCGCGCCGGAAAAGGATATCGAACGTATCGAGCCGGGACGCTATTCCGTTGAGGGGGTGGCGGATATCGAGGACTTCAGGAACGAGACCGAGATAGCGATCCCCAAAGGTCCCTACGACACGGTAGGCGGATTCGTGCAGACTCAGCTCGGTCGGATCCCCGAGGAGGGAGCGGAGCTCGAATACCGAGGCGCCACGTTTACGGTGACCGACCGCGACGAGCTCCATATCAAGCGCCTCGAGGTGAAACTGGACCGGCGTAACGAACCGCACCACGACCGGCACCACTGACCACACACCAGAATACCTGACCACACACGGCGCACCCTGCGCCCCGCCGCGTACTATACTGCCGCAAAGGGCTCCTTCATCTTCTCGTTCATCCAACCCCGGGCCATGCGGGGAGTGTTCCACGCCACGCCCGGTTCACCCCGGGCGTCCAGAACGATCACCCCGCCGTACCCGTCGGCACGGTCCCGAAGCTGCGAAATCCCCCGTTCCGCCGCGGCGGAAGGACTCATATCGAGCAGTTCGATCCCGTCCACCACGCTCTTGGCGAGGACGACCTTCATGATCGACTCACCCCAGCCGGTGGTGGACGCGCCGCCCACGGAGTTAAGCGCGTACGTACCGCTCCCGATGATCGGCGAATCACCGACGCGCCCGGGATACTTGTTGGGCGTCCCCCCGGTGGACGTGCCGGCGGCGAGGTTGCCCCGTTCGTCCAGAGCAACGCACCCCACCGTATCGCCGGGAGCGTTCATGCCGGTCTCAGGAACTCCGGAAAAGGCGATCTTCCCGGAGTAATCCGGAATCTTCCGGATCTCCCGCCACCGTTCAAGCTCCCGGCCGACCAGCAGGTCTTCCGGTGTGCAGAAGGGAATATCCTGCTCCCGGGCAAAGCGCATCGCCCCTTCGGAGACAAGGAGTACGTGCTCGCTGCGTTCCATGACACGGCGCGCCAGCGTTATGGGATGGAGAATGTCCTGTATCGCCGCGACCGCACCCACCTCCAGCGCAGCACCGTCCATGATGCTCGCGTCCATCTCGACATCACCGATCGCGTTCACAAACGAACCCCGGCCGGCGTCGTAGGTGGGATCCTCCTCCATCTGCCGGATCGCCGTCTCCACCGCGTCCAGCGCGGTCCCTCCCCGGTGAAGGATCTCCCACCCAGCGGATACCGCTTCCAGGATGCCCTGGTGGTGATTTTCCACCGCGTCGTCGGGTATATCCCAGGCACCGCCGTGTACAATTATCGATCTCATCGTGCCTGTGGTTATAACACGGTTCTGCCGTTCCCACCAAAAAAACGATGGGACCCGGCGGGTATGGGGATCAGCCCGTATGCAGAGTGGAACGGCCCCCGTCGATTCCGGGATTTATATGAGCGACTTGCTCGAGCGGGCGGAGTTTCCTATCTTTGAGGAAGTCAGTATCAAGACACAAGAGATGTAGAGATCGGGGGGCTCCATGAAGAGATCGACGTTGCTCATGATTGTTCCAGTGGCGGTGCTGTTGCTCGTCGTGGCCGGATGCGGCAGGGATGACCCGGAGGAAGGGCCTGTAACGGTGACCCTGGGGTATAATCCCTTCCTGTCGGATTCTTTCACCGACGCTCCCCCGCCGATCGACGTGATCCGGGAGGAGCTGGGGCGGCACCATCCGGATATCCAGCTGGAATACTACACGATGCCCCAGGATATGCTGGAACCGCTGGTGATCTGGATGACCTCCCGGGATACCACGATCGATATCTTCGGTATCGATGAACCCTGGGTAACGCAGTTCGGCCGCGCCGGATGGGCGCTCCCGCTCAACGATCATCTGCCGAACCTTGACGATCGCCTGGAGCCGGCCGGTCTCGACTCGTTCTCCTACCAGGGCAACCGCCTGGGTATTCCGTTCTGGAGCAGTCTTACGGGGTTGTTCTACCGTTCGGATATCCTCGAGGAGTACGGTTTCACACCGCCGGAGACGATCGAGGAAATGGAGGAGATCATCTCCACCGTCACGGAGGATCGACCGGACGTCGCGGGCTTTCTCTGGCCGGGGGCGCGGAGCGGAGATTCGCTGAACATGTTCTACGCTACGCTCCTGTACGGGTTCGGCGGCCGGTACCGGGACGATGCGGGAGAGTTCCTCTTTGATTCGCCCGAGAGTGTCCGGGCTGTGCGATGGATGCGGGATACGATCGAGAGCGGCCTCTCGCCGCGGGCGGTGCAGAACCTGGAGCGCCGGGAGTCGCGGCAGCGCTTCGTCGCGGGGGAGGCGCTCTTCTCCTGGGATAACGCCGATATCATCACGTGGCTGGACGACCCGGAACGGTCGGAGGTGGCGGGAAAGTGGGATTTCATGCCCTTTCCGGCGGTGCCCGGCGGTCGGCCGGCGTCGGTTACGGGAGGATTCGCGTTCGCGATCAATCCGTACAGCGAGAAGACCGACGCCGCGATCAAGGTGCTCGATATCATTTCCCGGGAACCGGTGCAGAAAGGCTTTGCCCTCGCCTGGGGACCGGTACAGTATTACCGCGGCCTTTATGAAGATCCCACCGTACAGGCTTATAATCCCAACGTGGAGAAGCTCGCGCCTCTGGTGTCGATCGCGATCAACCGGCCTCCCTCGGAGCACTACGCGGAACTCTCCGGCATGATGGCGGAGGAGATCAACGCGGCGATCACCGGAACGCGCAGCGTCGAGGACGCGATGACGAACCTCGCACGCCGGGCGGCAACGCTGGAGCGCCGCTGAGGCGTCCGTGTCCGTAGCGTTACACCGCCGGGAAACACGGATCGGCCTGGCCCTGGTCGCCCCGGCGTTGCTGGGGTTGCTGGTGCTCAACTACTATCCCGTCGCGCAGAGTGCTCTTTTCTCCCTGCTCGAGCTGGACGCCGGCGTCGACTGGTGGCAAGCACGCTTCATCGGATTGCGCAACTACACGGACGTGATGCAGAGCGACCAGTTCTGGTACACGCTGCTCTTCACGGTGGGGTTCACCGTGGTCGTGGTTGTTCTCGATATCTCGCTGGGTATGCTCCTGGCGCTCGCCACGTTCTACGTTCCGCGGCGCCTGCGGGGGATTCTCCGGGCGATCATCATCGTTCCCTGGGCGATACCTAAGGTGATCCAGGCGTCGATGTGGCGGTGGATGCTCAACAGCGATGTCGGGCCGATCGGGGATTTCCTCGTTCGCCTGGGCCTCGCGCAGGAACCGCCGCTCTTCCTGGTGGAGCGGTTTCTGGCGATGGGCAGCGTTGTCGTCGCCTACACCTGGAAGGGGTCGAGCATCGCCGCGTTCTTTCTCATGGGCGGACTGGCGATGATTCCCCGGGAAGTGATCGAATCGGCCCGCGTGGACGGCGCCGGGGTGTTCCGGCGTTTCTTCTCCGTAATTCTTCCAATGGTGATGCCCACCGTGTACGTGGCCTTGCTCTATCGCTCGCAGGATGCGTTGCGCGTTTTTGACGTGATCTACGGGCTCACCGGGGGAGGTCCCGGCACCACCACGGATACGCTCAGTTCTTTCGCGTATACCGCGTATTTCCGGTACGCCCAGTTCGGCCGCGCCTCAACCTACGCGGTGGTGACGTTCCTCCTGGTGGCGGTAGTGGGCACGTTCTATATTGCCCGGATCAGGCGTAATTTTAATTTTCGGGAGTAGGGATGACGATGACACGATCACAGCGGCGCACGACGCACCGCGTTGCCTCCGGACTCATCCTGCTGGTGGTAGCACTCTGGAGCCTGGCACCGCTCGCGTGGATCGGGCTCACCTCGATCAAGCCGCAGGGGACGGAGTACCGCATACCCGTAGAGTACTGGCCGGACGAGCCGACGCTGGAGAACTATCGTGTCGTTCTGGGGGAGCGGTTCCGGATACAGCGTTCGGTCTTCAACAGCGTCGTGGTCTCCTCCGGAGCGGTAGCGGGGACGCTTCTACTATCCACCCTCTCGGCGTACGCGATCGCCAGGATGCGCTTCCGGTTCCGCTTCCATTCGCTCTACGCGATGCAGATCGCCGGTATGATCCCCCCGATCGTCGTGATCGCTCCTACCTTTGTGCTCTTACGATCGCTGGGCCTGATCCGGACCTACTGGGCGATGATCCTGCCCAACATGGTGTACGCCGTGCCGCTCTCGTCGTTTCTGATCGCGAGTTATTTCTCCAACGTTCCCTTTGAGTTGGAGGACGCGGCCCGGATCGACGGCGCCGGTACGCTGCGGACGATCTTCCACGTGGTGTTTCCCGTGGCCGCCCCGGGCATGTTCTCTGCCGGGGTCCTGGCGTTTCTCGGATCCTGGGGGGAGTTCATGCTGGCCAACACCGTCTCGATCGGTTCCGCCCGCGTAGAGACGGTGCCGGTAGCGGTACTGAGTCTCAGCCGTGCTTTTGAGTTGCAGTGGAGCTGGGTCGCCGCGGGGACGGTGGTTACGCTCGTGCCGGTGATTCTCGCGGTACTGGTGTTCCAGCGGACGATCGTGGACGGGCTGACCGCGGGTTCGCTGCGGTAGGTGGGCTTTCACTCGGCGCGGGATCCCTGTGCCACAAACTCCATCTCCAGGTCCAGGCTCTCCTCGACGCTTGCTACGATCGAGTCTCCCCCCACGTAGGGTATCGTGATATCCAGTTCTTCCCAGGTGATCGTGGTCCGGGCAAGGCCGGCGATCTCCTCTTCTGTAAGCACCCGGATCTCCATCGCGAACGTCGTATCAGTGGTGACGTCGCGTACCGTGAGATCCCCGGTTACCTCCAGGTCCAGCGTATCTCCCACGGCGATAACCTCGGGAATCCCCGCGATCGAGGTGGGACGGAACGTGGAGAATTCGTACTCGTCCCGGGCGGATTCCAGAATCATCGTGCGGATCGTACGGTCCCGGACCTCGTCGTCGGTGCGGATACTCCGGACGTTGATCACGAACTCGCCGATCTCCACCTCCGCCGGGTCAAACTGGAGCGCGATCGACCCGGCGATCTCGCTGGTCACGCCCACTACCGTGTTGGGCCGGCCCCGGAGAACCTCGTCGATCAGGAACCTCGCCTCGGACCGGCTGCTGTCAACGTCGTAGGTCACGGACAAGGGGCTTTCCGACTCTACCCGCACAGCTTCTACTTCCCGGGACGGCTCGCCGCTGCCGCCGGCAAACCAGATATACCCGAGAAAACCAGCGGCGAGCACCACCACGGCGCCGACAACTGCCAATCCTCCACGAACGATACGGGAAATACTCATGGATAAAACAATAGATACGTCCGTGGGTAATCGGCAAGTGAATCGTGAGCAATGCGCGAGATCAGAGATCGAGGATTTCCCGAGCACGCCGGAGCAGGTCTTCCCGACGACGTGCGGGTAGCGAAAGCGCCCGAGCGGCTCGTTCCGCCTCGGTCCGGAGGGCTGTGATACGTTCTTCTATATCCCGGGAAAGGCTCGTCGGATCGATAACCTCGCGCAGGCGCGCGATCATGTCTGCCGGACTCCCGGTGGTACTCGGTACGGAATCGGGTACGGGATGACCTGTGGCGTGCAGCCACGTAACGGCAAGGTTCAGTTCCCACCGCGGAAACGGACGGCGTTCTTCGGGCGAGCGCAGCGCCGCGAGCAGGTCGGTGCAATCGTCGCGGAGCTGGTACGCACGACCCAGGGGCAGCGCCACCCTGGTGAGTAGCGCGAGCTCCTCGGGACTCGCGGGGATGGTCGCATCGGGACTGCTTCCGGCGGCGAAAGCGCCGATCCGCAGCGGCGCCGCCACGGTATACCACCCGGTTTTCTCATCGTACAACCGGTACAGATCGTCAAAGCCGATCGGGTGGTCCGGGGTTAACGGCAGGTAGTGCATATCCCGGTACTGGCCGAGAATCGTCCGGACCGAGATCGCGCGCACCTCCCCGAGGATCGTTCGATCCAGATCCCTGTCGACCACGGTGTGAGCCAGCAGGCCGGCGGCGATCGAATGAACCAGGTCTCCCGCGAGTAACGCGGACGTGGTGCTTTCCTCCATACCGCTTGCACGTACCGGGCGGTCGCGGTCTATCACATCGTCATGAATGAGGGCAAAGATGTGAAGCAGCTCCGTCGCTGCCGCCAGTGCCACCAGCGCTCTCCCCGGAGACTCCGCGCCACGGACGCCGTACGCGCGGGCGGTCGCTTCCAGGAGCAGCGGTCGCACGTAACTTGCCGGTCTCGAGAGGTAGCGTTCGATCACGGCGCGCACGGGGTGACCCGTGACCTCGCCGTGGGATGAGTCGGTGGACGCGGCAAACGCCTCGGTAGTTGCATCGGTAAACGCGTCGCGGATCGCCCGGCGCATACGAGCCGCTACGGCATCGGTAAACGAACTCATCCCGTGAACACCCTTGAGATCAACACACCGGCACTGTACAGCACGCCAAAGAGCAGGTGAACCCGGGCGCAGCGCACCGGCAGGTCCGCCGATAGGTTTGACGGTAGGTTTGCCGGGGTTGGACCCACCGGTGAGCGCAGTACATCCCGGGCAAGCGACCATGCCACCGGCAGTGACGCCAGGCTGATCAGCACAGTCGGGGGGAGAGTGCCGGTTGTGACCAGTCCGATTACGCCGCCATACCCCGCGGCGAGCAGGAAAACGAAGTACATCCTGCTCCCCCGGAATCCCAGAAGACCGGCGACCGTGCTGATCCCCGCGGAGTGGTCCGTCGCGTGATCGCGCATATTGTTGCCGTGGAGAATGGAGGTTACGAAGAACGCTACCGGCAGCGAAGCGACCGCAGGACGCGCGCTCGCCGCACCGGTAAATGTCCAGTACGACATGAACACCAGGACCGGACCGGTCAGCAGAAAGACGGTGATATCGCCCAGAGCGTGGTACTTCAGGCTGAACCGACGGCCGGTGTAGAAGTACGCGCCCAGAGCGCTCGCGATTCCCACCAGGAAGTAAAGGGGACCGCGCCACAGCGAGAGGGTTCCTCCCAGGAGGAGCGCAAGCAGTACATAGACGTGTCCCGAGGTGATCATGAACCGGGGCGAGACGATCCCGCGGGGGATCACGTGGGTCGGATCGGAGTCATCCGGCGTGTCGATTCCCAGGGCATGATCGTAGTAGTCGTTGAGAACGTTTGTACCGGCGTGCAGGAGCAGCGCGGCTACGGTAAAGAGCGGCACCGTCCACCATACGATCCGGTGCGTTCCCTCGATCGCCAGGGCGAGGGCCAGAATTATCGGTACGGCGGAGGCTGTAAAGGAATAGATGCGCAGGGAGAGTATCCACCGTCCGATACCGTTCACGAGTTCGTTTCCTAACCGTGTTCCGCCGGGTCCCGCGGTGTTGCCGGTACGATCGGATACGGCCTGCGACGGAGACAGAGCGCGGTTGCGAAGAAGGGAAGTCCCCGACCGCCGCCGAAGTGTCGGTATCCGCACATGAAGTAGTGCATACGCAGGCCCGGACCGCCTCCCACCGGCACGGTGCCGAAGATGCGGCCCGCGCTGGTGTGCACGATCGGCAGCACCCATCCGAGATCAACGGGGACAAACCGTTTCTGCGGTTTGCCCGCCAGGTAACGGGCAACGTTCTTTCCGGCGCGGTGCCCCGAGTAATAGGCAAAGTTGACCGCCCGTCTCAGGTCACGGCCGTTCCGGTGAAGTGCCGCCGCGTCTCCCGCCACGTACACCTCGGGATACCCGGGCACGCGCAGGGTGTCTTCCGTCCGCACGCGGCCGTCGGCGGAGCGGGAGATCTCGCCGGAGAACGCCACGGTGGAAGCGCGCATCCCCGCGGCCCATATCACCAGGGGATTCTTCAGCGCCGTGCCGTCACTGAGGAACAGAGTGGAATCACGGACGCCCTCCCTATCACGCACGCCCTGCAGTGACACACCCGGTCGTACGTCGATCTCCCGGGCCGAGAGGTACGTCAGAACCCTCGAGCGTTGACGCTCCTTGAGCATCGGCAGGATCTCCGGTGCGGCATCCACCACAGTGATGCGGACCGCGTGATCGCCTGTACCGTGTCGAATCGCCGCGGCGGTTTCCAGCCCGGTATACCCGGCACCCACTACGGCGATATCAAACGCGTCTTCTCCGAGGCGGTTTTGAACGGCCCGGCGAAGCTCCATAGTGCTCTCCAGGGAGTGCACGGAGTGAACCGAAAACTCCGAGAGGAACTGCGGCGCCGGCGCGGGTTCCGAGCCCAGGGCGACCACCAGAGCGTCGTAGCGGTACGTGTCACCGGCGCCGGTCACGGTCCGCGCGTTCAGGTCCACGGAGCGCACCGTGTCCCGGGTCAGTTCCACGTCCTCCGGGAGGATGTCCCCGAGAGGTCGCCGGAGTTGCTCCGGAGTAAATCTCCCGGCGAGTACGTCCGGCAGGGCCGGGACCATCGTGGCGTCACCGGTTTGGCTGACCATCCTGACCTGCGCGTCTCTGGTGCCGCGCAACGCGCGGGCTGCCTGGATGCCGGCAAAGCCACCGCCCAGAACGAGAATCTTTTTCATATATAATCGTTAAAATGCGCTTCTCTCCGGAGCAGAGTCAAGAAAGCAGCCTGTTGAGTAAATACCGTCCGGGTCGGTATCCTCGGTAACTACTATGCGGGTGCTGACGTCACTGCCGGTCTGCCTGGGGGTGCTGGTGCTGTTCAACGTTCCGGTTTCTCTTCACCGCTGGGCCGCCACGGGTGATATCCGTCTGCTCCTGGTTCCGGCGGTGGAGAGCGTGATCCTGGTGTGGATTCTCTTTCTTATCTTGCGCGGACCCTCCTTGGGGCGCCCCCGACGTCGCAGGCAGGTTGGGGTCGGGACTCTGCTCGGGGTCTTTGCGGGTCTCAGCGGGGCGGAGGCGTTCTTTCAATACTACTATGCGCGGTCCTTCTCCCTGCGCGGCGATCTTCCCATGGTGCGGGGTGCTTTGCTGCTGTTTTTTGGTGAGATCGGACCGGTCGTCTACGTGCTGGGGCCGCTCACGATCATCCTGATCCTGGTTATCCTGGCAAGCGCGGGATCGCTGCTGACCGCCGCGGCGTCCGCGATTCTCTCCCGCATCAAACCGGGTTATCCCGCGATTCTGGGAATGACGCTGATCGCGCTGGTCCCGACGGCGGCTCTGGGACCTCCTTCCTCCATCACGGTAGCCACCGTGCGCGCGACACTCCGCGCGGGCACTACGGAACTGGTGGACCTCGGACTGGACGCGGAGCCCGACGGTACAGGACTCGACGGCGTCTATGCGGAGGATCGCAGGGGCGAGGAACACTATCCGGAGCGCTATCCCGTCGAGACCACAGAGGTGGATGCGCCGGAAGCGTCGCGCTACCGGCTACCGGGTTTACGCGACCGGGATATTCACGTATTCGTGATCGAAGCGTACGGATATGCTTCCACGTACCGGCCGGAACTCACGGAACACCTGGATCCGTACCGCTATCGCCTGGAGGAAGCCCTGCAGTCGGCGGGCTACGATATCGTCACACAGTACCTGCAGTCTCCCGTGGCCGGAGGGTATTCCTGGCTCGCGGACGCCACTTTTCTCACCGGCCAATGGATAAACTCGCAGGAACGGTTCCTCCAGTTGTACGACGCCCAGGTGCCGTCCCTGGGCGGCATGCTCCACGACGCCGGGTATTACACGTTCACGGTACGACCGGGAACGGTTCACGAGCCGTGGCCGGAGGGGTGGGATCTCTTCCGTTTTGAGGAGTCGATGATCGCCTACGGTGGCGGATTCGCGTATCGGGGACCACGCTTCTCCTACGTTTCCGTTCCGGACCAGTACGCGATCTGGAAAGGACACCAGCGGGTGCAGGAGCTCACCGCAGCGGGGAGTGCCGCCTCCGAACAGCCCCTCTTTGTTCACTACCAGCTCGTGAGCAGCCATACGCCGTTTAACCGGATACCGCCGTTCATCGAGCGCTGGGAGGATCTGGACGGCGGAGAGATTTACAACGAACGGGCGGGCGAAATCCAGTACTTTGACAACACCTGGACCGGTGGGACGGAGTTGATCGAGGGATACACCGCGTCCATTCAGTACGTGTTCACCGTCCTGACCGACTACGTGGAGCGCGTCATGGAACACAGCAGGGATCCGATCATCGTTATCTTTGGCGACCACGAACCGCAGCGCCCGATCCGGTCGGCGCAATCGGTTCTCTCAGTGCCCGTCCACGTGGCGAGCCGTGATGGACAGCTACTGCGTTGTCTCGGTGAACACGGGTACGACGCCGGGATCAACCCCGACCAGCCGCCTCCCCATGACCGGCTGAGCACCTTTTTCCCCACGCTGATGGATGTGGCGCAGACCTGCAACTGAGCGCAGGGCTGCCAACTGAGCGCAGACCTGCAACTGAGCGTCGCGCTAGTGCTCCCGTACAAGTACGATCATCGCGTAACGCACCAGTCGCCGGCGGATCAATCGCTGCAGCGCGGCGCCGCCCACCACGTTGGCCCACCAGGCTCTGTTCGTGCCGAAGACGCGTGCCGGAATCGCCGCGCTCCGGGCGACGTAGTCCCGTAGACGGGTCGTCACGACGAACTCCGTGAGATCCACCGTACGGATCAGTCTCCATCCGTTCCGTTCCGCCAGCGCGGCTGTATTCCGGACGCTCTCAAACCCGTGGATACGCCAACCCCGCCGGAAGTCCCGCGCGAGTCGCCGGTTGAGCCTGCTGCGTTCCGGCGGACGGCTCCGGGCGGGCGGCGCGACGATTCTCTTCCGGTGGGGGCCTGCGTCCGGTGCCGGCTCTGATGTATCCCGGAGCAGCCGCTCCGTGGGAAAATCATCACAGATCAGGAGAGCAGATCCCGGAACGGTGATTTCCTGGATGCTGCGGAACACCGCCGCCGGGTCGCCCGTGTGGGCGAACGATTCGATCATGTACGCTGCATTCACCGTCCGACCGCGGGTCATCCGCCGCAGGTCCCCCGCATCGGTAAAGCTCCCTGTCACGACCCGGCATCCCGGGGGCATGCGGGCGGAAGCTATAGCGGTTTGCACGGGGCTAAGAGTGATTCCCGCTGCCTCGACCCCGGCTCGTTCGACGAGCCACTGCATCGTTGCACCCACGCCGCATCCGAGGTCCGCCACGCGCGGGGAGGGCCGTAATTCGCGGGACGGTAAGACAGGCGGTACGATACCGAGCGTGGCCAACTGGTCGAGCAGTACCTGGTGTACCGCGTTGATCTCGCCCCGGGCGTTACCGGCTCCGGGCATACGCAGTGAGCGGTGCAGGCTGCCCGTGGCAGCGCCGGCGCCGCCGTACCGGAGGAACCGCCGCGTGTTGGCTTCGTAGTAATCCTGTACGTCCCGGGAGACGGTCATTCCCGTATAGTGTTGGTTTCACCCCGGTTGTGTCGAGGTGTTTTCTCTTTGGCGGATTATTCCGTATCATTACCCGATGACCATGTTACGTTCGCGGGCGCAAGAGGTCTCTCTCTCCGGGAGATACAGGTATTGGTCCCAGGTGCATGCCGCGGTCATCGTCGTGCTCGTCGTAATCGCCGAGTTTGAGCCCCTGCGGACCGGGGCGATCGCGGCGCTTGCGGTCTGGCTCGCATTGTCGATGATCCGTCTCCGGCGGTTGAACGGGAACGCCCGTGTCCCCGAGATCGGATCACCCTCGGCGAACAGACTCACCACCGTGCGCGGTATTGCCGCAGTGGTGCTGACCGCAGCTGTAGCCGGTCTGGCGGCGAGCTCGTTTCCGGCCGCGATTTCGTCCCCTGACGACGGTGTGGGGCTCTTCCGGGATCCTCGGTGGGGCTGGGTGCTCGCAGGCGCGCTGCTTGTCGTGGAATCCACCGATTTTCTTGACGGCCGCCTGGCACGTCGCGGTGTGCCGGGTTGGTTTGGCGGGGTCTGGGACATGGAGAACGACGCGGTCTTTGCAGTGGCCCTGGCGGTGACGATTCGCCATCTCTTTTCCGCGGCGTTGCCTGTCCTGGGCATCGGGCTCATGCGGTACCTCTACGTGCTGCTCTGGCGGCGTGAACGCCGTCCGGCACAGCCCCCGCGCGTGCAGCAATTCTTCTCAAAAACCGTCGCCGCGACTCTGGCGGTTACCCTGATACTCGTTATCGCCCCTCCGGTAACGTCGGAGCTGCGGGACGCGGTGATCGCCACCGCGCTGGGGCTGCAACTGGTCTCTTTCGGTTGGGATATTCTTCTACAGTATCGTTTCGGGCGGGAGACGACCCGGTAGATGCGTCCTCCGAGCGATTTTCATACCAGCGGGATCGCCCCGGGAGACCTGGGGTTGCTGATCAGCGGAAACGTGGTCTCCACGCTGGGGAACGCGGTGTACCTCATCGCGGTGACGCTTCTGCTGAAGGAGATGACCGAGTCCGCGCTGATGCTCGGGCTCTTTCAGTTTGTCGCGCTCGCCCCGGGATTCCTTCTGAGTCCCGTGATCGGGGTGGTGGTGGACCGCGTCGCGCGGCACCGGATCATCGTGCTGAGCGACCTGTACCGGGCGGTACTCATGATCCTCGCGGGCCTCGCTCTGATGGTTCCGGCGCTTCGGATCCCGTCGGTCATCCTGGTCGTGGCGTTTCTCGCCGGTATCGGTCACGCGCTCTTTATCCCGGCGGTGCACGCATTGCTGCCGGGGATCGTCCCTCCGGAGCGTCTGCAGACCGCCACGGGATTACGCGCCGCCGGCTCGCAGGCAGCCAACCTTGCGGGGAACGCGGTGGGCGGCGCGCTGTATGTTCTCCTCGGAGGGCCGGTGCTCTTTGTTCTGAACGGCCTCAGCTTTCTTGCCTCTGCCGTGCAGGAGCTCTTTATCCGGGGAGGCCGGGAGGCGCCGGACCCCGGGGACCGCCGGTCTTCGCATTTTACGATGGCCCGGGTCGGTCTCACCACCGTCGTCAGGGACCGGCCGTTACGGTCGCTGCTCCTCTCCCAGGCGGGGCTCTTTCTCGTATCGCCGGTCCTGGTGATCGCCCTGCCGTTTCTCGTGATCGACGACCTGGGAATGCCGGAGGCTGCGCTGGGGGGATACCTCGCGCTGGCGGTGGCCGGCGGAATCGTCGCGTTTGTCTTGCTGCGGCTCCTTCCCCTGCACGCGTTGCTGCGGAAGCAACTGCCCGGTGTGGCCTACTTCGGGCTGGCCGGCGCATTTGCCGCGGTGGGCCTGGCGCCGGGTCCTCTGGTCCTCGCCGTGGTGGCGGTCGTCTCCGGGTACGCCGCGGGCCTGGTGTATCTCGTAGCGGTGACGTGGATCCAGGTGCGCTGTGATTCCGGTCTGCACGGGCGTATATTTGCGGTGATGGAGGCGGGAAATTCAGCGCTCGCTCCGACGGGGTACCTGTTCGCGGGGATTCTTCTGGAACTGCTCGGAGCAGAGTATCGGTGGGTGCTTTTTGTCGTGGTTGCGGCGGCAGCGTTTCTGCGAGGACTCGTGCTTGTCAGGGACAGACCACGGTCCCCGCAGGGATGAACCGGCGGGATCTACCGGGCGGCACTGCCCCCGTGCATCCGGAAGTGGGACACCAGCGTTGAGAGTCCCGATACGAGTTGCTGGATCTCTCCCTTAATTGGCGCCGCTCGACGAGTCCTTCGTTAATTAATTCGTTCTCGTTATCCGCTCCGTATCCGCTCTCGTGTTATAATTTTTCCGGGGATATCGTGGTCACGGCGCGAACCGGGCGAGACAGGATTCCTGCTCATCTGCCGCTGGTGCTCGCTCTCGGCGCGGTGTGCCAGATCGGGCAGATCGTCCTTCTGCGGGAGCTTCTCATGATCTTCCACGGGAACGAGCTCTCCGTGGGGATTATCCTCGGGGCGTGGATGGTCTGGGTCGGTGTGGGGAGTCTGATCGCCGGCCGCCACGCGACACACCACAGCAACGTCCAGCTTACCGGCGGCAAGAGTTCCACAAGCTCGAGTTCTACAAGCTCGAGTTCCACAAGCTCGAGTTCCACCGGCATCGCGGGCCTCACCGCGATCGGGCTTGCCGTTCCTTTGGTGCTCCCCGCCACGATCGTGGTGGTTCGGATGCTGCGCGCGTTCTTTCCGGTCCCTCCCGGGGCCTACCTTTCCGTTGCTGATATGGCGATTTCCGTCTTTATCGTGACCGCGCCTGTGGGCATGCTCCTGGGGGCACTGTTTGTCCTGTTGGCACGGACCTGGCGTCAGTGGGACCGCGCCGAGGATACGGACGGAGCGGGTAAAACCTACGTTACGGAAGCGCTGGGAAACGCTGTTGGAGGTATCCTTTTCACCTTTATCCTGGTGGGACGCATCGGTTCGTTTCACTCGGTGGTACTCGTCGGGATCGGGATGGCGGTGGCGACGTTGATCTCGCTGCCGACCGGATACCGCGGTCGCGTTCCACTCGTTTTTCTGGTCGTGGCGATGAGCGTCTCCCTGGTATTTCTTGGCTACCTGGATCGCTGGGCATACGAGCGCCAGTGGGAGACGTTCAGTCCGGAGCACGAGCTTGTGGACGTTCAGGAGTCGCGGTACGGCATGATCAGCGTCGCCTGGCGGGACGGACAGTACAGCTTCTATCAGAGTAGCAACCTGGTGTTCTCCGCGGCGTCGTCATCGCTTGAAGAACAGGAGGCCGTTACCGCAGCGCATGTGGCAATGACGCAGCACCCTGATCCTGGTCGGGTGCTCCTGCTCGGGGGAGGACTCCGCGGGACGCTCCGGGAAGCGCTCCGACATCCGATAAGAGATCTCGATTACGTGGAGCTTGATCCGGTCCTTACAGAGACGGCTCTACACTACCTCCCGCAGGACACGGTGGCTGCGCTTTCCCGCGAGGAAGTGCGTCTGATCCACGGAGACGGACGCCGCTTTCTGAAGGCGGGACTCCACGATGCGGAACCGGGTATGTATGACCTGATCCTTCTGGATATTCCCGACCCCGCCACGGCGGTACTGAACCGGTACTATACGGAAGAGTTCTTTCGCGAAGCGGCGCGGCGACTGTCCCCGGGCGGAATTATCACGGTCAGCGTCGGATCGACCCCGGACCTCCGCGGCAGGGCGATCGCCAACCGCAACAGCACGCTCTTCCACACGTTGAGACGCGTCTTCCCCGAGGTTCTGCCCGTGGGAGACCGGACGCTGACGTTCTTCGCCACCCGCGAACCGGGTATCCTTACCACCGATCCCTGGACGCTGCAGGCGCGGTACGTCGAGCGGGAAATCCGGGATTCCTCCTTTTCTCCGCATGAGTTTACCCTTCTTTTTGAACCGGAGCCGATGCGACGGCGAGGCTGGATTCTGAGGCACCACGGCCGGGACGCACGGTCGCACCTGGAGGGTCCGGAGGCGGCGCCGCTCCTGCCTCCGTCGATGCCGGAACAGGAAGAACTGGAGCGGGAGCTGCCCCCGGTGGTGGAACGGTACTTCATCAACTCCGATATCCGACCGATCGGGTACGTGCACACCCTCGCCTACTGGAATACCCTGACCCGTGGGACGGGGGACAGGCTTTTCCGGTGGTCGCTCCGCGTTCAACCCTGGTGGATCCTCCCACCGGTGGTTATCGTCGTACTGGTGACCGCGGGGCTCCGGTTATTCCGCTCCGAGGGGCGGGCTGCGTCGCTGAGATTTGCCGTGCTCTTCGCGGTGTTTACCACGGGACTCTCCACGATGGCGCTCCAGGTGGCTCTCCTCATGGTATTCCAGAGCGTCTTCGGGTACGTGTACGAGATGATCGGTCTCATCGTGGCGGGATTCATGACGGGGCTCGCCCTGGGAGCGTTGGCGGCGCGGCGTTTCGTCCGGAAACCTGACGATATCCGGGTGCTTCGCGCGGTTCAGCTCGTTATCGCGCTGTGCGCCGTTCTGATCGGTCTGGCCCTGCCGGGTCTCACCGCGGTCACGTCGCGCGTGCTCCTGCCGGTTCTCTTCCTCGCGTTGACCGTCTTTGCGGGTGTACTGAACGGGTTCGATTTCCCCCTCACCAGCGCGTGCCGGCACCGTACAGGTGGTGACCCCGACAGCGCGGCGGGTCTCGTCTACGGGATCGAACTCCTCGGAGCGTGCGTCGGTGCGGTGCTGGCGAGCGTCGCGGTCGCACCCGTGCTGGGTATCGTGGCGTGCTGTTATCTTGCGGCGATCGGTAACGCCACCGCCCATGGTATACTGTGGATTCCGGGAAGGAGGTAGTCCTCGTGAACGACGATAAGATCAAGGATTTTCACGATCAGGAAAACCACGTCGTCGATCCCGATCGGCGCGCCTTTCTCAAAGCCGGAGCCGTCGGGGCGTGTGCGCTGTGCTTCCCGGGACTCTTCGGTGTGTTCGGGTCGGCCCCGCCCGTGCAGGCACAGACCGCCCGGCGCGGACTACCGGGGAACCGACGATCACCGTGGTTCCGCAACCTCTCCGGCGGGTCGGTTCAGTGTACGCTCTGCCCGCTGGAATGCCGTCTCGCTCCGGGTCAGCGCGGGCGCTGCCGGGTACGGGAGAACCGCGACGGGACCGGGTACACCCTCGTCTACGGCAATCCCGTGCTGGTACAGACTGACCCGGTGGAACGGAAACCGTTCTTCCACGTCCTGCCCGGTTCTCGGGCACTATCTGTCTCCACCGCCGGTTGTCCGCTGCATTGTTCGTTCTGCGAGGTCTGGGACATGGCGCTGGCGCCCCCGGAAGGGCAGTACTCGTATGAGCTGCCTCCCGCGGAGGTGATCGATCACGCCGAAAGAACAGGCGTGGAAGCGATAAGTTTTGCCTTTGGTGAACCGGTGGCGTTCTGGGAGTACACCTGCGATACCGCCGCGGAAGCGCGTCGTGCGGGACTGCTCAACCTGGTGCACACCAGCGGGTATATCAATCGGGAGCCGCTTGGCCGCATTGCCGGGCACCTGGACGCGGTCAACGTGGATCTCAAGAGCTTTGACCCTGCGTTCTACCGCAGTTTCTGCGACGGTGAGCTGGATCCGGTCCTGGAGACGCTGCTCTTCCTGCGGCGCGAGAACGTGCACCTGGAGATCACCAATCTGTTGATACCCACGCTGAACGACGATATGGCGATGATCCGTCGCATGTGCACGTGGATCCGGGACAACCTCGGTCCCGACGTGCCCCTGCACTTCGCCCGTTTTTATCCGCTGTACAAGCTGAGCAACCTTCCCCCCACGCCGGTGGCTACGATCGACCGCGCCCGGGCCACGGCGTACGACGCGGGACTCAACCACGTGTACGTCTCCCGCGTCACCGGCCACGAGGGCGAGAGCACCTGGTGCCCCTCCTGCGGAGACGTCGTGATCCGTCGTCTCGGGTTTGTGATCGAGGAGAACCTGCTCGATGCGGGGCGGTGCGGGGCGTGCGGAACCCCGATACCAGGACGCTGGACGTAGCGTTCGGGCCGGGGCACGTAACGCTCGGGCCGGGGCTCGTAACGCTCCGGCCGGTCGTGGCGCCCTCATTCGGCGCTGCTAGAGTCGGCCCCGGAAGTGTTCCAGTTGTGCCATGGATCGCCGATCCAGGTTTGTCAGACCCGCTTCCTGCGCCCAGGTCATCGCTTCCACGAACTCCTGGGGATTGATCGAGCGGGCGATGCGCGGGTATTCAAACGCGCGGTGTTCCACGCGGTACTGTGACATGATATTCACGTATGTCTCCGGGCTCAGCGTCGACGCTACCCAGTCGACAAACTCCCGGGTGCCTGCGATCCGGTTGGGCATCACCAGGTGCCGGATCATCACGCCACGCAGGGCGATCCCCTGGTGATCGGTCACCAGGTCACCAACCTGGCGGTGCATTTCCCTGATCGAGTCCCGGGCATGCTCCGGGTAGTTTGCGGCGGTACCGAGGTAGCGTACCGATTCCTGCCCGTCCATCATCTTCAGGTCCGGCAGGTAGATATCGACGATCCCCTCCAGCAGGCGAACCATCTCCACCCGCTCGTACCCGCCGGTGTTGTAGCAGATGGGAAGCCGCAGTCCCTGTTTCATCGCTATCCGTGTCGCGGCGAGAATATGAGGCATCACGTGGGTGGGGGTGACAACGTTGATATTGTGGCAGCCGATCCTCTGTAATCGCAGCATCAGCGAGGCCAGCTCACCATCTTCTATCTCCCGGCCGCGACCTTCGTGCGCGATCGGCCAGTTCTGGCAGAACACGCAGCGTAGATTGCAGTTGGAAAAGAAGATCGTCCCGGAACCGCCTCGTCCCACCAGGGGGATCTCCTCGCCGTAATGCGGCTGTGCGGTGTACACCATGACCTTTCCGGGAGCACGGCACAGTCCCCGTTCTCCCCGCAGCCGGTTGACACCGCATTGGCGTGGACAGAGGTCGCACCGTTCAAGATGCCGGTACGCTTCTTCCACGCGCGCTTCAAAAAGCCCTTCTTCCTCGAGCTTCAGGTACGCCGGTTTCCAGCCGTTTCCCTGGTCCTCTTCCGGTGTAGCTCCGGATGCTCCGTCGGTTTGATCGTCCTGGAATTGTTCCCGCGCCGAATGACTTTGCAGCAGCAGTGAACCTCCCAGAAAAGCGGTGCCTTTCAGGAACTTTCTTCTGGATATCGCCATACCTGTCCTCCCCGGTACCTGCTTCGGTCCGACAAAATACCCGTCTGCGAGTCATGCCTGCCTGTGGTGTGCTGGAGGGCGTATTCTCCATAAATCGTACCATGACCTCCTGTCGCAGACAACGTGTTTTGCGTACCGATACAGACTGTTTCCTCGATGTCACTCATGCGGCGGTTTATTTCGTACCCCTATGACACATTCAACGTGTCGCCCTGTGATATCATGTAAAAATGCATATCACCACCGACATAGCAGAGTTGGCGAAGCAGGAAGAACGACTGCTGTTCGATTCTTTTGACAACGAGACCGCGTTCCGGATCGGGGTGGACCTGAAAAAGGCCGCGGAGAAACTTGGCAAGGCGGTCGCGATCGACGTCCGTGCGTTTGGGCAGGTTCTCTTTCACCATGCGATGGCGGGAACCGCTCCGGACAACGACCAATGGGTGGAACGGAAGAGCGCCGTCGTGCTTCGGTTTCACCGCAGCTCGCTGCGGGTAGGACGGGAGCTCGCCGAGGAAGGTCTCTCGATCGCGGAGAGACACTTCGTAGATCCCATGTCGTTCAGCCCGTTCGGGGGGGCGTTTCCGATCCGGCTCCGGTCGGGCGGCGTGATCGGAGCCGTAACCGTGTCCGGCCTGCCACAGGAAGAGGACCACGCCCTGGTCGTGTCGGTGCTCGAAGCGATATTGCATTAACGCGCCGGCGCCATCCGGGAGGTCGTAAAGACGCTGTCACCCTGAACTGGAATCGCCACGGAGAGTCGCTTACACTAGGACCAAGCGGTATAGAGTAAGAATGGATACCACCGGTGCGGTGACGGTCCATGTTGAGCTTTCTCGTGGCACCAGACGGTTCATCTCCCGTCTTGTCGTTCACCCCGGGAAAGAGTTCTACGCCGTCAGGACGGTGTCGTTCGGCAGGACCGTTTCCACGATCGAACTGTCGATGGCGGACGGACGAACCGGGTACGTGCGGTGCCGGTGCGGCCGTTGTCCGGAGGAGACCCGCGTTACAATGGGGTGCCCGGACCGGTATATCCGGTTCGTTTTTCAGCTGTCGCGTCCGACGGTTGACCTCTCGCTTAACGAGTCTCTCGCACCGGTGCCGCTTTCCAGGTCGGAGACCGTTCTGCTCGGACCCGTTCCCGGTATAACGTTCACGTCCGGTCCAACGATCCCGATGCACGAGATCATCATCCTTGTGGAGTATTCGCTTATCGAGTCATGGTTTGCGGAGGAAGATCGAACGATCCCGCCGGCGCTGGCATCGCTGTTCGGAGAGTGCCGCGCGTTTTCAGGCGCGCTGGTTGGTTGCACGACACCTCGGATGGATCTCGCTCTGAGGCAGCTGGTAACGTGTGATCCTCAGGGGTGCCTCGCGCGCGTGTACCAGGAAGCGACGATCCACGAGTTGATCGTGATGCGTCTGGCCCAACTTGACAGCGATCCGATCGCGGCAGTTCCCGTTGTGCTGATGAGACGCGATCTCGAACGACTGGAACAGGCGCGGGTCGTTCTCGGTTCGACGTACCGTAATCCGCCGAAGATCGGAGAACTGTCCCGCATGGTTGGTCTCAACCGCACCAAGCTCAAGGCGGGTTTCCGGCAGCGGTACGGGACGACGGTTTGTCGATATATCCGGTCACAACGCATGAATCACGCGTATCGGGCACTCCGTGACGGCTCGTGCAACGTAACCGAGGCGGCCGGTCTGGTAGGATACAGTTCTCTCAGTGCGTTTTCCGCGGCATTTAAGGACGAGTTCGATGTATCGCCATGCCGTGTACGGGGAACGCGAATCGCCGCCGTACCGCTGCGTCAGTCTCCCTGCTCCCAACCGAGCGTAAACTGAAGCCCGAACACAAAGTATACGGCGGTACCTTCCTTGTATACCTCATCCGGGTCATCCGTATACCACCAGCGGTCCCAGAGTTCGATACCTACACCGGCGAATCCGCCGAACCGGAGAAAGAACCGGCTCGGGTACCGCCACTGGTATCCGGCGTTGCTCGATAGAATGAGCAGCCCCGTATTACCCTCCCAGGATTCCCAGGAGTCCTCTCCCTCGTACCAGGAGACGCCGAACTCCACTGTACCGCCGCCGTAAACGCGGTTTGCGCTCTCCGTGGGGAACATGCGCGTGACACCTATCCCGGCGGCGAGACTATAGGCCTTCATCTCCCAGCCGGAAAGCGCCTGTGAGACAACGCCCAGACCAAGCAACCGGATGCGCGGGGCTACGTAAAGATCCGTTCCGACGAGAAACCCGTACTCCAGAACCGGGCCCACCTGCAGAAACCCCAGCGGATCAAAGAGGAAATAGGAGCTTCCCAGGGGATAATCCTGTTTCGGGGCATCCTCTCGCTGTTCCGTCGCCGCGGGAGCGGGAGCACGGGAGACGCCGCGAACATCTTCTACCTCCGACCGGAGCACGGTAACCAGGCGACCGTCTTCCCGCATGACCGTGATATCCGTGTCCGCCACCCCGATCAGCGTGCCCTCGACCCGGCTTCCATCAAGCTTGCCGACCACCACTTCCCGGTCGACCAGGGCGTTCCAGACCGAGTCGGGAACGTCCGCGTGTAGTGGAAGCGCGCAGACAATGAGTACACTGCACAGAAACAGGCGTTTCATGACGTTGTCTCCTCCCGTACAGATATCGGGCCGTGTTCCGGCCGGTGATCGGGTACCGCTCTGTTACTCGAATTATCGTGCTCGGTGGGAACGACCGCGTGCCGGAAAGGACGTTATTCTTGCTCGAGAGGACCAGCACCGACGCGCTGCACCTCGACGCCGGTGCTTTGCGCACCTCGGCACCGACGAGCCAAACCTCGCCGCTGACGCGCCTCGTTCGGTGGCCACTAGCTGCACCTCGGCGGCAACGCGCCTCGTTATGTGGCCACTGGCTGCACCTCGGCGGCAACGTGCCTCGTTCCGGTGAGAGGCCGCCCAGGTAAACGGTCTTGTGGTTAAAGCTCTTCCGGCTCGGGATTCCACTCCGGGGGTAGGCCCGGGCGGCACGCGCCGCGGTAGCACCACGTCTCCCGGGGGCCCCGGTGCTGCATCGTGTTGGCCGGGAGGTCGTCCCACGCGAGGGGTTCGGGTCGTTCCAGCAGGTAGAATTCTCCCTCCTGGATGAGCACCGCCAGGTTGTGGAAGTCCTCCTGGTAGTCCGCCCCCATAGTCAGTGCCGGTGGGGGAGGAGTGCCCCGGAGCTGGGAGCTGCGGATGAGCGCGGTCTCGGCGAGCGCCCGCGGCGAGGGGGTGGGGCTGTCAAATGTGTCCGCCGGTACCGGCGGGACGTCCCCGGCGAGCGTATAAAGCCAACCGCCGTCGTACCGGAACTCCCGAATCCGTTCTTCCAGCTCCTCCATCTCCGCGCTCCACTCCCGGAACTCGGTCGCGTCCCGGGAGTGTTCGGCGAGAAGCGTGACCAGATAGAGCAACGCCGCGTAGTCCTCCAGGCATTCCACCGGTCCGTGGACACCGCCACGGGAGCTCCGCACCCAGCGACGATCCGCCCGGCGGTTCTTCTTTTCAAGCGCGGTGTACAATCGACGGGCGCGTTTCATCAGATCCTCCCGTCGGAGGTGCCGTCCTGCCTGTACCAGCGCGATTCCCGCCAGGGCGTTCCAGGCGGTTACGATCTTGTCGTCTACGTCCGGCTGCGGACGGGTCCGGCGTTGTTCCAGCAGTTCCGTCATCGCCCGCCGGTCTCCCTCGTCCAGGGGACCGTCGTCGCGACGGACCAGGTGATAGGAGCCCTCAAAGTTACCGCCCGGTTCGATCTCGAAGAGGGCGGTCATGCGCCCCCTCGTTTCCGGAGTAAGTTCCTCAAGGTCCTCGTCGGACCAGACGTACGTAGCTCCTTCCTGGTGTTCCGTGTCGGCGTCGTGGGCGGAACGGTACAAACGATCCTCGTCGGAAAACGTCTCCTCCAACGCGCGTACCACGTCGTCCGCCACCTGCCGGTACCAGAGTTCGTCAAACACTTTGTACGCCAGGGAGTATACCCACAGGAGCATTGCCTGGTCGTAGAGCATCTTCTCAAAGTGCGGTATCGTCCACGCCTCGTCCACGCAGTATCGGAAGAACCCTCCCTGCAGGTGATCCTGCAGGCCGCGCCGGGCGATCGCGTTCAGCGTCCGCCGGAGCATCGGTTCCACCGCTTCGTCCCGGTACAGTTCCTGCACGTGAAGCAGGTAAAGCAGCGAGGAATGGGGCGGAAATTTGGGTCCCCTCCCGAATCCTCCGTGCGTCCTGTCGGATCGGCGTACCAGGTTGTGAGCCCGATGAAGCGCGGCGCGCGCGATCGGCTCTGCGCGGTTCCCACCGGGGTGACCGTTGCCTCCCGCCGATGCTTCGCCATCCGACGCGCTCGTGCTCGACGCGCCGGTATCGGACGCGCCCGCGCCGTCCGTTCCGGATTCCGGCGTCGTGAAGGGCAGGTTGAACGGTTTAACCCGATCGGTCTCGGTACGATGAAACGCGGCGATCCGGTCCAGGACTTCCGTAAACGCCGGCATCCCGCCCCGGGCTTCCACGGGAGCGTAGGTCATCGCAAAAAACGGGTGACCCTCGGACGTGAGAAAGACGTTGAGCGGCCACCCGCCCTGGCCGCGAGTGGCGAGCATGAACTGCATCAGGTAGTGGTCCAGATCCGGCCGCTCCTCCCGGTCGACCTTGATCGAGACAAACTCCCGGTTCAGCTTCGCCGCGACACCCTCGTGGGAGAACGCCCCCGCCGCCATCACGTGGCACCAGTGGCACGTGGCGTATCCCACGGAAACCAGGATCGGTTTACCCTCCTGCCCGGCGTAGTCCAGCACCTCCTGCGTCCAGGGTTGCCACCAGACCGGGTTGTCCCGGTGCTGCAGGAGGTAGGGAGAGGCGGTGGCGTCCAGGTTGTTCCTCGTAAAGGTCGAGATGCTCATGGGGAGAAACTCGCGATCATACGCTGCTGAGTCAAGGGATCAAGGGTACAAGGCGACAAGGCGAAAAGGCGACAAGGCTGCGAGAGATCATGGCGACCCCGGGGGGTGCGAACGAAGGACTGACCGGTTGCGCCGACGCCAGAGGCCGGTTTATTCCCGGAAGAGCGCCGCCGTACGACAGCTTTCTACCGGGTAAGCTCCGGTGGCGGTCTCGTCGGAGAGGACAAACCCGGCGTAACCCGCCTGGAGCGCGTCGTAGATCACCGTGAGTTCCGACCGGGTCGCCCGGGAGGATACGGTCATGTGCTCCAGCACCTGTCCCGCCAGGAGGCACGGAGAAGCCAGGTCCCGGACGGACCGGGAGAATCGGTGAACGGTCCGCGCCATCTCCGCCGGTCCGAGCTCCGCGCCCAGGTCGCCGCGGCAGAGCCAGACCTCATCGGCCGCGGTAGCGATCGCGGGAGCATCGCTCACCGCCGAAGCTCGTTCGATCTTTGCAATAATCCGGTTGGCACCGTCCACGATCTCCCGGAACGTTTTCATTTCCCCGGCGTCCCGGACGTAGGAGAACGCGAAGGCCACCTGTTCCGCTCCCCGGGTTTTCCGGAGGATCTCTTCGTCGCGGTCGCCGAGCGACTCCGCGCGCGCCGGCGTCCCCGGAACGGTAAGGCCCTTCCTCGCGGAGAGGGTCCCCCCGGTCCGAACCGTGCATCGGACTCTCTCGTCCAGGACCGATTCAACCTGCAGTACGACGCGGCCGTCGTTCAGGCGGATCTCTCCCGGACAGTCTCCTCCCGGACAGTCCCGGACCGCCCGGAAGAAGTCTCCGTGCGGGACCGGGAGGACCGTGGTGCCGCGGGATTCGGCTCCGTGCACCAGGGTTACCGTATCCCCCGAGGCAAGGGCAACTTCCGGAAACTCGCCCAGGCGCCACTTGCTGCCCTGCAGGTCCAGAACGACCGGGACGTCCGAGCGTATCTGCGAGAGTTCTTCCAGCGTCGAGAGAACCGCCCCGACGGACATATGAGAGGTATTGAGACGGAATGCGTCTGCCCCCGCGCGGATCAGGGACCGGCGCAGGAGCGCGGACTCGGTGGCGGGACCGATCGTGGCGATGACACTGTAGCGGTTCATGGTGTGATTGTACCGGAGAACGGCAGAATGGCCATCGCACTTCCGGCGTTTTTCCCTGACATTCCGGTTGATATCGTGGTAAAAACTTCCCATGAAACGGAGAATTGAGCTCGAAATTATCATACCGGTAGGTTTGCTCATCCTGGTGAGTGCCGCTCTCCTGGGGGTATTCAACTACACCAACACAAGCAACAGCTTGCAGCAGACGATCGTGCCGGAGCTGGCACGGCGCCAGGCGGGGGACGCGGGTTCGGCTGTGTCGGAACAGATCGCGTCCGCCGTAGAGACGGGACTGGTTCTGGCCAACGATCCCACCCTGCACCAGTGGATCCTGGAGGGGGAGGAGCCCGGACCGTTGCGCCAACTTGTACTGGAGCGGATCGATCGGCTGGTGACGATGCAGGGGTACACCACCGCGTTTCTCGTGGGAGATTTTTCCCGTGACTTCTGGGTTGAGGGTCACGCGGATCTCTACAAGGTGAGCGAGGATAATCCCGACGACGCGTGGTACTTCGAGTCGATGGCGCTCGATACGGACTACGGGCTCAATCTTAACTACGACCGCGGCCTGGACGCGACGTTTCTTTTTGTCAATGTTCCGATCCCGATCAACGGTACGCGACGCGGCGTCACCGGTGTGGGACTCGATATATCGCTGGCGGTTCCGCCGGAAGCGGCGATCGCCGGGGGTGATATTTTTCTGGTATCGCAGGATGGTGAGATCGCCGCCGCGTCGAACGCCGAGTTCGCCGGCACCTCCATTACGGACCGACTGTCGGGTCTTAGCCTGGAGGCGATCATCGGTGAAGATACCGTCTTCACTGCCCGTGAGGAGGGACCGGGCGTTTTCGTTGCGTCCAAGCACCTCCTGGACAGCGGTTTCTTCATCGTGGCCACGATTCCCGCGACGATTATCAACGACACGCTCGCGGAGATCCGCAACTCTACGGCGATCATCGCGGTGATAGCGGCGCTTGTCGCGCTGGTGGTGATGTGGCTGGTGGTTCGCCGGTCGGTGCACGGCCTCGCGGCGGTATCGGCGCAGCTGCAGGAGCTCTCCCACGGGGATGCGGACCTCACCCACGAGATCAGGGTGAACAGTCGTAACGAGATCGGCGGTCTGGCAAGCCACTTCAACCAGTTTGTCGCTTCCCTGGCCAGGGTAATCAGGAAGATAAGCGGCGATACGCACGCCCTTTCCACCGAGAAGGACGAGATCGTCAAGAACGCGGATCGTACCGCCTCTTCGGTTTCCCAGATTGCGGAGCATATCCAGGGTGTTTCCGTGGCGGTGGATCAGTTGCGGAACTCGATCGACACCACTGCGGACAAGGTCAAGGAGATCTCCGGTTCGATATCGGAGATGGAAACGCAGGTGGACGCCCAGGTAAGCGCGATCGAGGAGACCTCCGCTTCGGTGGAGGAGATGAACGCCCAGGCGGAGAGTATTCGGACGATCGCCGGCAAACGGACCCAGGACGTTCGCGATCTGACAACGGCGGTCGAACGGAATCTGGAACAGGTGGAGCAACTGGGAGACAAGTCTCAGAAGCTCGCGCAACAGACCGACCAGATGCTGGAGGCGACCAATGTGATCAACGGTATCGCGGCGCAGACCAACCTGCTCTCCATGAACGCCGCGATCGAGGCGGCACATGCGGGAGACTCCGGTCGCGGTTTTGCCGTGGTGGCGGAGGAAATTCGGAAGCTGGCGGAAAACAGCTCCGACAACGCCTCGGTGATCCAGAACAGTCTGCGTCAGAGCGTGGAGCTGATCCAGGAGATCAACGGCGCGTTCCACGCGATGCGGGACACGTTCTCCTCGGTCACAACCAATACCCGGACCACGCAGGAAGCGTTCTCGGAGATCGAGAACACCGTGGCGGAGCTCTCCACCGGTATGAAGGAGATCACCGGGGCGGTGACCTCGATTCGGGATGCGATCATGTCGATCGACGGTCGCGCCAAGTCGATGTCCTCGGTAACGCGGGAAATCACCGATCTCAACGACCAGAACAACCGGAGCGCCACCGACGTTCACGGTGCGGTCTCCAAGATCCGTGAAGGCGCGGAACAGATCGACGGGTCCGTGCAGGGGCTGAACGCGAGCCTGCAGGAACTGGGCGAACGGATCAACCATATCTACACGCAGATCCGCTCGTTCCGGACCGACTCAGATCGCCCCGCCGGGGAGTGAACGCATGATCCATGGGCCGACCGTCCCGCCGGAGAGTGAACGCATGATCCACGGGCGGACCGTCCCGCCGGGGAGCGACCTCCATGATCGATGAGCGGACCGGTCGCATCGAACCGCCTCAGTCCACGACGGATCCCGATCGGATCCGCGGTTACCTGAGCGACGAGTCGTCGGCGATGACCGGCCGGGCGGACCGCCTCTATTATCCCGAGCACGCTGGACATGTAACCGCGGTACTCCGCGAAGCGTACCGGGAGCGCCAAACAGTCACCGTCTCCGCGGCGGGTACTTCCCTTACCGGTTCGCGGGTACCCCTCGCGGGCGGCTGGGTGCTCAGTATCGAGCGGATGCGGCACGCCGCGCCGCCGATAATGACCGACGAGGTTCCCCCGGGGTTCGATACCGTTCAGCTGCGGGACGGAAGCATCTATCTGAACGTGGAGGCGCGGCAGGCGCTGGTCCCGCCGGGCCTCACCCTGGCGGAACTCAACGGCGCGCTCGGGAGGTACGGCCTGGTATACCCGCCGGATCCCACGGAAAGTACCGCCATGGTGGGGGGTACGATCGCGACCAACGCCAGCGGCGCTCGCAGCTTTCACTACAAGCCTACCCGTGCGTGGGTACGCGGACTGGAAGTGGTCCTGCCCACGGGGGAGATCCTCTGGTTCAAGCGCGGCGATCGCCGGATGCCCGGGAGAACGATGGAGATCGATACGGGCGAACGGTCCGTTTCCGCCGTGATACCCCGGCGGTACCCGATCTTCACCTCCAAGAACGCCGCGGGACTGTATCTCGCCGAGGGAATGGATCCGGTGGATCTCTTTATCGGGAGCGAAGGGATCCTGGGTGTTGTCACCATGGCGCTGCTCGACCTGGAAGAGATGCCCCGGGATCTGGTTACGTGCGTGGCGTTCTTTGACGATCTGTACCGGTCCCTGGACTTTGTAGACGAACTCCGGGGAGGATCGCCGGCGAGCGCGTCCGAGCCCACGGGCCGGCCTGCCGCGCACCGTCCCCTATCGCTGGAGTTCTTCGACCGTCGCGCGCTGGCGTTCATGCGTGAGTCGTTCCCCGGTGTGCCGAGGGAGGCCGCGGCAGCGGTGCTTTTTGAGTTCGAATTTCACCGCCGGGACCGTCATAATCCTTATCCTGCGGCGGCGACGCTCATACCGTGGACCGCCCTGCTGCGGGAGCACCGGGCGATCGCGGAGTGGACCGTGACAGGGCCGGAGGTGGCGCGGATCAAGGAGTTCCGTCACGCCCTTCCGGAGGCGGTGAACGCCTGGGTGCGTGCCCGGGTGGGTAAACTGGGAACCGATATGGCGGTGCCACCGGGGCATTTCCGCGCGATCCTGGAAGCCTACGACCGCGCGGAGGACTGCGGGGTCCGGACCGTGTTGTTCGGGCATATAGGCGATTGCCACCTGCACCTCAACTTCCTTCCGGAAGATCGGGCCCAGCTGATGACCGCGAAGAGGCAGTATCTCGAGCTCGCGCGCCTGGCGGTGGAACTGGGTGGCACGATCTCCGCCGAACATGGAGTCGGTAAGAAGACGATCGAGGACGAACAGGGCAACACCGTTCCGTACCTGGAAGTGATGCTGGGACGGGAAGGGCTGGAGGCGATCCACGCGATCAAGCGAGCGTTCGACCCATTACTGATCCTCAATCCCGGTAACATGGTTCCCCGGGAGTACTGTTGATGGACACGATCGTTCTGGTTAAACACGTGGCGGACGTGGAGAAGATCCCGGAAGACGCCTGGGATCGTGACCGCGGAACGCTCCGGCGTCACCTTCTGCAGATGGTGGCCAACCCGCTGGACGATCGGGCTCTGGAGCTTGGGCTGCGGATCGCCCGGAACGGTGGAGGACGCCTGGTGGTGCTTTCCATGGGGCCGCCCCAGGCGGAGGAAGTCTGCCGCCGCGCGATCGCCTATGGCGCGGACCGGGCGATCCTGCTCTCGGACGGAGCCTTTGCCGGGGCCGACACGATCGCGACCGCCCGCACGCTTGCCGCCGCGATCGAACGGATCGTCCGGGAGGGGATCGTCGACGCTCCGCTGGTGATCGCCGGTATGCAGAGTCCCGACGGCGATACCGCGCAGGTACCGGTACAGGTGGCGGCGTTTCTCCGGTACCCATTGGTCCCCTACGTTACCGCCTGGGGCAGGGCCGGTGAATCCCGGGGCCTGACGTTCGAGACGCTCCGGTCGCGCGGTCGGAGCACGGTAGCGTTGAACGCCCCCCCGGCGGTTCTCACCACTACGTCCTTTGCCCCGGAGCTGCCCTTTTACACCACGTTCGAGAGGATCGGTTCCGCCGCGGAAGCGGAGGTGCTCCGATGGGACCGGACGGATCTGGGGCTGGACGAACGCCAGATCGGCCTGGCGGGTTCCTTGACCCGCGTGGTCAGGATCTTTGCCCCGGAGAAGAGAGATCGCGCGGGGTATCGTGTGGATTTTGGTGGAGAGACCGATCCTTTGCAGGAGCTGCCGATTGTTCTGGAGGAGCTCAGGGAGTATCTCACGTCCGGAGGAGCGTCAATGGCGGGCGAGGGGCGGCCCGCCGGTGATGAGCGGCCTGCCGGCTACGATCAGCCGGAGGGTAGCGACCGGCCCGTCGATCACGAGCAGCCGAAGGACGGCGACCGGCTTCCCGGCCACGATCAGCGCGAAAACCACGGTGAGTCCCAGCCGTTCTCCGCCGCGTCCAGTTTCTATCGCGGCGAATGCCTGGTTCTTTGTGAGCGATCCGGGGGGATCACCCCGGGCAGCCGGGAACTGCTGGGTGCATCCGCGTCGCTCGCGGAAGAACTGGGTACCACCACCATAGCGCTCGTGCCCGGAACGGTCTCCGACGACGAACTCGCCGATCTCGCCCGGGCGGGAGCGGACCGGGTGGTGGCGATGCCCGGAGTTGATCCGGACCGGCTGCGTCCGGAAGAGTACGCCCGGGCGATAATAGACCTGGTCCGGCGGACCGGTCCTCAGATACTCCTTGTACCGGCAACGCTGACCGGTCGCGTAATCGCACCGCTCGTGGCGGCGCAGTTGGGCGCGGGACTCACCGCGGACTGCACCGGTCTCAGGATCGACGATCATGTCGGTCGCGCCGGCGGGCGCGAGACCGTTTATCGGAAGGTGCTCTTTCAGACGCGACCGGCTCTCGGCGGAAACGTGATGGCCACTATCGTCTCCCTCCGGGGCCGGGAAAACAACACTCCCCAGATCGCTACGGCCAGACCCGGTGTGTTCTCCGAGATCGACCGCGGCGACGCCGTGGCGGAACTGGATGTATTCGAACCCGGAACCGTGACACCCCGGATCGCCATAACGGAGATCGCCGCCGGAGACCACACCACAGTGGATCAACCCGTCTCGACCGAAGGAGACGGTACGGCCGGTGAGGATGTGCCCCTGGATGAATGCGATGTGATCGTCTCGGTAGGCCTCGGGATCGGTGGGGTCGAGAACGTCGATACTCTTGCGCGGCCCCTCGTGCGTGCCCTGGAGCGCGCCTGGGGCGTCACTGTCGGCCTGGGGTGTTCCCGGGCGGCGATGGAAGCGGGGTATCTTCCCTACGCGCGACAGGTAGGGCAGACCGGGAAGACGGTTAAACCCAGGGTCTATATCGCGCTCGGGATATCCGGGGCGGTGCAGCACCGTGTGGGTATGGAAGGGGCCGGACGGATACTTTCGATCAACAGCGACACGGAAGCGCCGCTCTTCTCGCACTCCGACTATGTGATCCGAGCGAGTTGTCGCGAGGCGGTGCCGGTACTGTTGAAACTGCTTGAAGGGTAGGCGGGGGCGAGGGTGCCTGGGGAAAGGCCCGGTACACCCGGGCCTCGCTCATCGCCGGTCGTTAAACGCCGGGCTCGTTCTATTCGCGGTTGATCGTGAGCAGCGTTGCCAGCGGCTCCAACCCGTCCAATATCGCGGCGACGCGGATGATCGTTTCCCGGTAGTGCAGGGGGACTGTCGTTGTGAACGATCCGTCCTCTGCCAGGGGAACCTCCAGTCCGGTCACGAAGATTTTCGCCGCCGGATCCGATACCGTACCGTTTACCGTAATCGCGGAACCGGTTACCACGCTCTTGTCGAGCGGTTCGGTCACGTTCAGCAGCAACTTGCGGGTGATATTGAGCGTTCGGTTGATCGTGTTGCGGTCCGCTTTTTCCGCAGTCACCGCCACCCTGGTGGCACCGTAGGGAAGATCCATGTTGTGCGAGAATGATCCGTCCCTGCCAACCGGTGTAGCCACACCGTTAACTTTGATCGTGGCGTCCGCCTCGGACACGATACCCGTAACGGTCAGCACCGGGTCGGTCGTTTCATACCGCGTAGCCGGGGAGGTTATTTCCAACTGCAGTCTTGCTGGAGCCGGAGACCCGCAGGCTGCCAGGGTAAGGATCATAACCATCAGGGCGGACGCTGCGCCGAATCGTGCAAATTTTGCGTTCATTCATTTGCCTCCTGTGAGAGCTGTTCCGGCGTACTGCCGGTAAAAGAAGAGTAACGCTCGATTGTGACGAAGTTATGACAGCGTTGTTCTGTTTTATGCTGGTATAATCGGTGTATATGACGAGGCGAAGGGACCGTGGGAAGAAAGATTCTTGTTGTTGACGATGACCGGAAAACGGTCGCGCTGGTGAAGCTCTACCTGGAGCGTGACGGATTCTCCGTTTCCTGCGCATACGACGGCAACACGGCACTTGACCTGGCTCGGCGGGAGAAACCGGAGGTGGTGGTGCTCGATCTGATGCTGCCCGGCGTGGACGGTGGAGAAATCTGTCGCACCCTACGGGATGAGTCGGACGTGGCGATCGTCATGCTCACCGCCCGGGCTGCACTGGAGGACCGTGTGGCAGGGCTCGACCTGGGCGCCGACGACTACGTGGTAAAACCGTTCAGCCCTCGGGAACTCACCGCGCGCGTAAGAGCGGTGATCCGACGTCTGCCCTCGGAAACAATATTCCGTGGCCCCGAGGAGATACGCCAGGGCGACCTGGTACTCAACCTGCGCAACCGCAACGCCCGGGTCGGTGTCCGGGAGCTCAAGCTGACGCCGGTGGAGTTTCGGCTGCTTGCGGTATTTGCTGCCGAACCGGGACGGGTTTTCACGAGGGAACAGCTGGTGGCGAAGGTATACGGGTATGATTTTGACGGCTTCGACCGGGCGATCGACGCGACGGTGGCCCGGCTGCGCAAGAAAGTTGAAGCGGACACCAGTCATCCGCGGTATCTCCGGACGGTGTACGGCGTTGGATACGTCTTATCCGGGGAGGCAACATGATCGGCGGGTTCCAGCTGCGGCTGTTTGCCGGGTTCACGGTGGTGATCGTTCTCTCCCTGGGGACCGTCTCACTCTACGTTATGCAGGGTACGGAGCAGGAGATAGAAGTCTATGAGGAACTGACGGATCAGCTGTACCTCACGCGGATGGAACACTGGCTGCTTGGATATCACGCCCGTGGAGAGAGCTGGGACGATGTGCGCGGCTCCGTGGAGGAGATGGGAGTTCTCTCGGGTCGTCGTATCGTGCTGACCGATCCCGACGACGAGGTGATCGTCGATTCGCGGCACGTTATGGTGGGGTCGGTCTTCGAGTCTGACTGGCCTAACCGGGCTCTGCGGTCGTCCCGGGACGGCACGCTTCTGGGAACCGTCTACGTAGGTCCTGAGTCATCAGTCGCAACGGCCTATACCCAGGATCTGGCGCGTTCGATTGGATTCTTTCTCTTCTGGGGGAGCCTCGTGGCGTGTGCCGCGGCACTGGTGCTGACCGCAATGCTCGCGCGGCGGATGTCCAAGCCGATTCACCTCCTGGTGGACGCGGCGAGGCAGATCGGCACGGGTGATTTCTCCGGTGAGGTATCGATCCGGGAGAAGGGGGAGTTCCGGGAGCTTGCTGCTGCGTTCAACGGCATGGCGCGCGACCTGGAGCGAGTCGCGGCGTTCAGGAAGAACCTCGTGGCGGACATCGCCCACGAGTTGAGAACACCCCTGGCGAACATCCGCGGGTACATCGAGGCGGTGGAGGATGGCCTGGTGAGCGCCGATGATGCGGTCGCCACTTTCAAGGACGACGCCGTGACCCTTCATCGCCTCGTGGAGGATCTTCAGGAGCTGGCAATGGCCGACGCGGGATCACTGCCGATGATCTACCGATTGCTGGACCCGCGGGCCGTGGCGGAGCGAGTCGTGAACGCGATGAAGAATACCGCAGCCGCAGAGGGAATCGCTCTACAGATTTCCGGTCCGGAGACGGAGTTACCGGAACTCGTGGCGGACGCGCAAAGAATACAACAGGTTCTGGGTAACCTGGTGGAAAACGCGATCATGCACACCGCCCGGGGTGGGACGGTGACGATCGTGGTGGACGGTGAACCAGGTGCGATCGTCTACGCGGTGGAAGATACCGGAACGGGGATTCCCGAGGATGATCTGGACCGGATCTTCGACCGGTTTCACCGTGTCGATACATCCCGGACCCGCGCCACCGGCGGAAGCGGACTGGGGCTTACGATCTCCCGGCAACTCGTTGAAGCCCACGGTGGATCGATCGCGGTGGTCAACAGGGCGGAAGGCGGCAGCCGGTTTACCGTGCGGTTGCCGCTGATACCGGGATAACACGTCGCGTGACCGCTTGCGATGTCGGCGGACAACGGGGGCGACGACCCGTCGTGCGAAGGCCTTCCGCATGGACGCCCACCGTACGGGTCCTCACAGTATCGGTACCGGCCGTATCTTCCGGATCGGTTCCGGCGCCGGCCCGGTATCGTCCTGGTAAAAAAAGAGCCGCTCCCTCTGGAACGGCTCCTGACCTGGAGAATACCGGATTCGAACCGGTGACCTGTTGATTGCGAACCAACCGCTCTACCAACTGAGCTAATTCCCCACGGTACGATTAGACCGGTAAACTACCCGTTTTTCCGGTGCTCTGTCAAGTATTTCGCAGTACCCGCGCGCTACGCCCCCGGCGCCGACGCAAAGGTCCGATCCGGTCCGCCGGTTGACGCGTCTTCCAGGCTTCCCACGATCCGGTGCCGGGATTCCTCGATCTTCGGGCCCACCGCGGGATCGTCCACGTTGTGGCACGCGATGAAGTGCCCCGGTTTCAGCTCCCGCGGTTGCGGGATTTCCGTCCGGCACCGTTCGGTGGCAAAGGGGCACCGCGTACTGAAAACGCACCCCTGCGGCGGCTGCGACGGGCTCGGTACGTCGCCCTCGAGGAGCAGACGGCTGCGGGATTTCTCCACCTTGGGCTCCGGGATCGGCACGGCGGACATCAGGGATTGCGTGTACGGGTGGAGCGGATTACTGAAAAGTTCGTCGTAGGTGGCGAGCTCCATGATCTTGCCGAGGTACATCACTGCGATTCGGTGTGAGATATGCCGCACCATGCTCAGGTCGTGGGCAATAAAGAGGTACGTCAGGCCCAGTTCCTTCTGGAGCCGTACGAGCAGGTTTACCACCTGCGCCTGGATCGCTACGTCCAGGGCTGAAATCGGCTCATCGCAGACGACGAACTTGGGGTTGAGCGCGAGCGCACGGGCGATGCCGATCCGCTGACGCTGACCACCGGAGAATTCGTGGGGAAACCGCTTCATGTGATCCGGTTCCAGCCCAACCAGGTCGAGAAGCTCTTCCACGCGCCGGCGGAGCTTGCCCTGATCCCGCTCTCCCCGGATCACCAGGGGTTCCGCCACGATCTTGGCTACGGAATGACGCGGGTTCAACGACGAGTAGGAATCCTGGAAGATCATCTGCATCTCGGAGCGCTGTGCCCGGAGCTCGTCCAGGGAAAGGGCGGTGATATCCGTGTTGCCGATCATCACGGTGCCGTCGGTAGGCTCGTACAGCCGTAGTATGCTGCGTCCCGTGGTGGATTTGCCGCACCCGCTTTCTCCCACGAGCCCGAGCGTTTCACCGGCGGGGATATCAAAGGAGATCCCGTCCACGGCGCGCACGGCGCCTACTTTTCTGCTGATGATCACGCCGCGGGTGATGGGGAAATGCTGTTTCAGGTTGCGTACGCTTACGTACGGTTGCGTTGTACTCATTTTCGTCGAACCTCCCGGGGTTTGTCGTTCTCCAGGTCGTACCAGCACGCGCTGAAGTGTCCCTCCCGTTGGACCGACTCCAGGGGCGGGCGCCGTTCCCGGCACGTCTTGAACGCCCAGGGGCAGCGAGGTTCAAAGGGGCACTTGGAGGGGGCGGAGAAGAGACTCGGCGGCGTCCCGGCTATATTGACCAGCTCCGGTACGTTCTCATGGAGTTTAGGTAGTGCGCCCAGCAGCCCTACGGTGTAAGGGTGACGCGGGTGCGCGTAGAGGTCGTCCACGGATCCGGTTTCCACCACCGTGCCGCCGTACATCACCAGCACGCGTTCGGCGATGCCCGCCACGACGCCCAGGTCGTGGGAGATCCAGATAACCGCAATCCCCAGTTCCTTGCCGAGACGATTCGTGAGGTCCACGATCTGCGCCTGTACGGTCACGTCCAGTGCGGTGGTGGGCTCGTCGGCGATGATGATATCCGGGTCGCAGGCGATCGCGATCGCGATCATCACGCGCTGTCGCATCCCGCCGGAAAACTGGTGAGGGTAGTTACCGTACCGCGCTTCAGGGTCGGGGATTCCAACGTGCTCCAGGAGCTCCACTACGCGACGGCGCGCGTCCGCTCCCCGTCGCGTTGTATGGCGTTCCACCGACTCCTTGATCTGCTCGCCGATCGTGATCAACGGGTTGAGGGAGCTCATGGGGTCCTGAAAGATGAAACCGATCCGGTTGCCCCGGATCTTTGCCCGCTGGCGCTTGTTCAATTCCAGAAGGTCCAGGTCATCCTCCCTGGACCGAAACCGCGCGGTTCCGGAGACGATTCGTCCCGGCGGTTCCGGGATAAGTCTCAGGAGGGACATCATGGTCACGCTCTTGCCGCTGCCGCTCTCGCCGACCACACCCAGGGTTTCTCCCGGGTAGAGTTCAAAAGAGACGCCGTTCACCGCGTACACCACTCCGTCAACGGTATCAAACCGGACGTGCAGGTCCCGCACTTCCAGGATTGGTTCAGTATTACTGTTGCTGTTCATTACGCGCTCCGTCTGATTTTCGGGTCAAGGACGTCCCTCAGCCAGTCACCGAGCAGGTTCATACTGAGTGAAGTGAACACGATCGCCAGTCCGGGGTACGCGGCGATCCAGGGCGAGAACTGAATGTACTGGCGCCCGGCGCTGAGCATGTTCCCCCAGCTGGGTATGCTTGGAGGGACGCTCAGACCGAGAAACCCGAGACCTGCCTCGTAGAAGATCATGCCGGACATCTCGAACGTCGCAACCGTCAGCAGCGGCCCGATAAGGTTGGGTAGAATATGGTCGAAGAGGATCCTCGTCTGGGACGCCCCAAGGCTGATCGCCGACTCGACGTAACCGGATTTACGGATACGCAGCACCTCGCCCCGGGTGATTCGCACGAAGAGAGGCGCGTTGGTGAAGCCGAAGATCAGGATCACGTTCACCAGACTCCGTCCGAGAATCGAGGCGACTACCACCACCAGCAGCAGATAAGGGATCGCCAGAAACAGGTTTGTGATCCACATGATAAAGCTGTCGGTACGCCCCCCGACGTACCCGGCGATCATACCGAGAACGAGTCCCAGGGTGGAGGCGATCAGAACTCCCAGGAAACCCACGGTCAGGGATACGCGGGTCCCGTAGATGATCCGGCTGAGCATGTCCCGGCCCAGGTTGTCTGTTCCCAACGGGTACGTCCAGTCACCACCTTCCTGCCACGCCGGAGGCTGCCGGCTGATCCTCAGATTCTGCTGAAGCGGATCATGGGGTGCGATCTGCGGAGCGAATACCGCGGTAAGTACGATAAACAGGAATAGAATTACACCAAAGAGTCCCGCCTTGTCGCGCAGGATCAGCTTCATGATGCGTCGCAGGGGTGAATACACGCCCCGCTGGTCGAGAGCGTCAATTCTCATAGCGAATCCTCGGGTCGATCAATGCGTAGGCGATATCCGTGAGCAGGTTGAGAAGCACCACGAACCCGGCGGAAAACACGGCGATCGCCTGCACGAGCGGAAAATCGCGCGCCTGTACCGCTTCGTTGACCATCCGGCCGATTCCCGGCCAGGCAAAGATCGATTCGATGTAGATCGAGCCGCCGAGCATATACCCGAACTGTACCCCCACGATACTGACAAGCGTGATCGCCACGTTCCGGAAGATATGTCGTGTGAGTATGTGCTGTTCCAGCAGCCCCTTGCTGTAGGCTGTTCGGATGTAGTCCTCGTTCCGGATCTCCAGGACGGAGGCGCGCACCAGGCGGGTGAACTTGCCCAGTGGAAAGAACCCCAGGGCGATCGCCGGGAGCACCAGCGATCGGAGGCCGTCACGGCCGAAGGTGGGGAACCACCGGAGTTCCACCGAAAAATAAACGATCAGCATAAGAGCGAGCCAGAAGTTGGGTACGGTTTGCCCGATCAACCCGATTCCGCGGCAGAGCGTGTCCCAGATCGATCCCGGGCGCGTTCCGCCGATTATGCCCAGGGGGATTGAGAAGACCAGGGCAAACAGGAGAGCTGCCAGAGCGAGTTCCAGCGTGGCGGGGATACGCTCCACCACCAGTCTCATGGCGGGTGCGCGATAGTGGAGGGACCGCCCGAAGTCGCCGGTGAGTGCTCCGCGCATATAATTGAAGAACTGCACATGCAGGGGGGCGTCGAATCCCATAGCCTCGCGAAACGCCTGGATATTCTCCGGCGACGCGTCGCGGGGCATCATGAGCCTGGCCGGGTCGCCGGTAAGGCGCACGATAAAGAAGACGAGCACCAGCACCCCGATCATGAGCACTACGGACTGTAACAGTCTCGATAACAGATAACGTTGCATAACATCTCCTGCAGCGTTGATGAAAAACCGGCTCCCGCCTGAGCGGGAGCCGGCTTATTGGGCTTGTCTCAAGTATAAAACGAATGAGACCTGCTCGGGGTTACTCGATGTAGGTAAACATCAGGAAGTAATCCTCCGCCGCACGCGGAAGATAGTCCACCACGTTATCCCGGGTCGCTTCAAAGGTCTCCGGTACGTAGAGGTAGATGAAGGGCGGATCATCGTACATGAACCGGTGCAGTTCACGGTAGAGCTGAGCCCGCTCATCCTGGTCGACGGTCACGCCGATCCGGGCGAGATAGTCGTCGATCGTGGGATCGCTCCAGGCGGAGAAACTCGCGTCCCAGCCACCGAGCGCGCCGAGGAGCCGCGGCAGGGATTCACCGGACCGCTCGGACCAGCTGTCGCCGAAGAGCGGGGGCAGTGCCTTTTCCGCTTCCAGGTCCCAGTACCGACCGGACTCCATGATCTCCAGATCCGTGACGATTCCCACGTCGGCCAGGTATCCCTGGATCGCCTCTGCCACCTGCTCAAAGTTTGTGTACGCCCCGGCCGGCGCGGCAAAACCCATCTCAAAGCCGTCGGGATAGCCCGCTTCCGCGAGAAGCTCCCGGGCACGGTCGGGATCGTAGGGGTAGGGTTCGATGCTGTGGTCGTACCCGAGGTTGGACTCGGTCATGAGGCCCGTAGCGAGCTGAGCGCGACCGCCGAAGAGGCTGTCGATAATCGCCTGTCGGTCCACGGCGTAGTTCATCGCCCGGCGTACCAGGGGATCTTCGGTAGGTTCGCCCACGCCGGTGGTAAGATTGTTGAACGCGATGTAGAAGACCCGGTCGATCGGGTAGGTTACGACGTTAACACCGGGTACGCCTTCCAGAGCGTCCGCCTGTTCCACCGTGAGGCGGTTTACGATATCCACTTCACCGGTCTGGATCGCCGCCATGCGGGTGGAGGATTCCGGAATCGGGCGGAAGACCACCTCGTCGACCCGGGGAAGTCCTTCGCGCCAGTAGTTGGGGTTGGCGCGCATTACAATACGACCTTCCCGAACCCACTCGACAAACTCAAACGGGCCGGTTCCCACCGGGGCCTGACTGAAGCCGTCGTCGCCCACTTCCTGCGTGTACTGCGGCGGGATGATGTTCCAGTGCTGCGCCATCACGCCCAGGAGCAGCGGATCCGGTTCTTCCGTGGTAATGCGTACGGTGTACTCGTCGATAGCCTCGACCGATTCCGCGCGGCCCCAGCGGTCGCTCCACTCGATATGGGGCTGTGTACCTCGCTCCCAGGAGTAGACCACCGCGTCCGCGTTGAAGGGCTCGCCGTTATGAAAAACCACGTCCTCCCGAAGGTAGAACGTATACGTCGTTCCGTCGTCGGATACGTCCCAGTCCCGGGCAAGCGCCGGCTCGATAATGTTCTGCTCGTTGGCCCAGACCAGGCTGTCGAACATCTGCCACGCCACGTTCTGGGCGTTGCGCTCCGCCGCGATCGAAGCGTCGAGCGAGTTGGGAAACGTCGGTACCGCCACGCGCAGGGTGGAGACCGTTTCTACCGGTGCCTCGCGACCGCCGCCGGCCAGGACGGTGCCGGCACCAAAGAGTACCAGCAGACTAAGACCCAATCCTATCAATTGGTTTTTTCTCATAAACACTCCTTTGTGTTTTCAAACGATAATCAAAACACCGAATAGATTGCCTGTGCCCACCCGGTGCTTTCCCAAAAAATACGTTGAAGTCTAAGTATACTACCCTTGGCGTGATATGTTTAGCCCCATTTGTTATATTTTGATAATGACTCCGGTAAATAAATACCACCTTTCCGAGAGAGTGGTGGAGGAATTGTGTGATCGTGTTACGCCGGTGCGGGCGATTCTCTTTGACAAGGACGGGACGCTCTTTGACTTCCGTCGGACCTGGGTACCGATCATCCGGGAAGCGACCCGGCGTGTCTCGGCCGGAGACGAGGATCTCGCGGAACGTCTCGTCCGTGCCGCCGGTTACGACCCTCGGACCGATACCTTTGTTCCCGATGGTCCCCTGGCAGCGGGAAACGTGGGAGATATCGCTTGTGCCTGGACGTCGTTGCTTCCCGGACATCGGACGGAGAAGCTGGTGGATGAGATGAATCGGTTCAGCGCAGACCAGGGACCGCGCTATTCCGTCCCCGTATGCGACCTTTCACCGTTGATGGAGCGCCTTACGACCGCGGGGTACCGGCTCGGGCTCGCCACCAGCGACTCCGAGGAGGGCGCGCGGCTCACGCTGGCGCGGTTCGGCGTCGAATCGAGTTTTTCCTGGGTTAGCGGATACGACAGTGGTTACGGGGTCAAACCGGATCCGGTGGTGATCGAGAACTACGCCCGCGCGATCGGCTTGCGGACCGATCAGCTGATGATGGTGGGAGATACGTTCCACGATCTCCGCATGGGTCGTGAAGCGGGGGCGGCTATCGTGGTGGCGGTGCTCACCGGGGCGGTGTCGGCGGAGGTTCTGGCGCCGGAGGCGGACGTGATTCTGCCGAGTATTGCCGATCTTCCAAAGCTGCTTCGCGTACCGGACTGAACGTTCTTCCGCCACGTGCCGTGATAGAATGTAAGAGTCGTAAACATTTCTGACACTAAGTTTTTTCTTGTATGCTCCACCGGTTTCCGGCGGCGAACCCAAAAATAACGGATGCCCCCCTTCCAGGAGTAGCGTCGCCGTTCCCGGGTATGGTACGATACCCGCAATGATTCAAGGTCGTGAAAACCCTCAGGATACCAAGTTGAGAGAACGGCTCACTCGGGTCCGCCACCGCGTGGCGATCATGAGTGGAAAAGGCGGCGTCGGGAAGTCCACGGTGAGCGCAAATCTGGCGTGGAGCCTGGCGGATAA
>SLRR01000039.1 GCA_007130865.1 Spirochaeta sp.
ATGGAGATCTACGATCGCGTCGGCGGCGGCGACAGCTTCGCCTCGGGGCTGATCTACGGATTCCTGACAGAACGACCGCCGCAGGAGTGCGTAAACCTGGGCGCCGCGCATGGAGCCCTGGCCATGACCACCCCGGGGGACACCTCCATGGCGTCTGTGGAGGAGGTCGAATCGCTGGCGAAGGGCGGGTCCGCCCGGATCGTGCGGTAGGCCGGGATCGTACGGTAAGCCCGGATCGTGCGGCAGGCGGGTGCGCACTACATGGGTGTCGTCACAAACTCCAGATAGTTTTCCGGATGAATCACGCGGAAGTCCGCCTCGGGGTAGGTTTCGAGCCAGCCCCGGGGTGGGGCGACCTCCGCGGGTTTCCATTTGAACTCGTATCCGTGCAGATCTCCGCCGGTTTCCTCGACCCAATCGAGTTCTTTTCTGTCGTAGGTGCGCCAGAAGTAGTAGTTCGAATACTGTCCGGTGTACGAAAGGTGTTTGACTCGCTCCATGATGATATAGTTCTCCCACAACTGACCGTGATCGTTGCGCAAGGCGATCTCGTTGAAGTTCGAGACAAGTGCGTTACGGATTCCCGTATCGTAGAAGTAGTACTTGCTCATTTTACTGACTTCTTTCCGCAGATTACGGGATAGCCCGTCCAGTCGATACAGCACGAAAGACTTTTCCAGCAGATCCAGATAACGAGCAACGGTGTTTTTGTCTATGCCGACGGCGTTTCCGAGTTCCTGCGTCGACACCTGACTGCCGATCTGAAATGCCAGCATTCGCAGCACGTCAAATATCTTTCGCGAATCCTTGACTTTATCGAAATCGAGAATGTCCTTGAGCAGGTATGATCCCGCCAGCTCGCGAACGATCGATTCCTTCTCCCTATGGGTTGTTGCGGTCAGTACCGCAGGGTACATACCGTAGCGCAAGTAATCCGGTAAATATCGTGGAGCGTCCAATCGATTTGTAATGGAGAGGGCTTCCTGCATCGATGCGGGGAAAAGGGTAACAACCGTTTTACGGCCGGTAAGAGCCTCGCCGGCGGACTGAAGCAGATCGAGAGAGGAGGAGCCGGTAACGATGACATGCACACCGGGGATGTTGTCGATTATGAGTTTGAGGCCCCGGCCCACATCGGGAATTTTCTGAGCCTCGTCAATAAACAACAGGCTGTTCTGCGGAATAGTGGACCGGAGAAAACGTAGATCGAATTGTGAAAACTGATTGGCAAACGGAACGTCATCACCGGTTTGCGCGATAATACCGCCGGAAAAAGCAGGAGCGGTGGAAAGATACCGGTGGACCAGGGTGGTCTTGCCGACCTGCCGAGGTCCGTACAGGACGAGCACCTTGTTCGGACGCAGTAGTTCGGCGATATCAATTCTTCTCCGGATCATCGTTTCAGTGTAACGCACTCACGCAATTACCGCAAATTGCGTGAGTGCCGTTCACCCAATTTACGTCCATGTGACCGCTTCATCGATAAAATATGCCTCCGGGTTATAATGGACGGTATGAGCACGCGCGAACCGTCGCCGACCGGCGGGATCACCTGGCTCGAGGAGATTCCGGTCTTTGGCGAACCCGTGGAAAACGCGGTGGAGCAGATCCGCATGGTGGCGGAGGACGCGGACCGGGTGGCGCTCATGGCGGACCACCACCTGGGGTACAGCATGCCGATCGGGGGCGTCGCGGCGTACCGGGACCTGGTGAGTCCCTCCGGCGTGGGGTTCGATATCGCCTGCGGCAACAAGGCGGTGCGGCTGGACCTGTCGGCTCGTGAGATCGGCCCGAGGATCGCGGAGATCATGGACGAGATCTTCCATTCGATCTCCTTCGGGATGGGCCGGAAGAACCCGGAACCGGTGGAGCACCCCCTCTTTCACGACGATCCCGCCTGGGCGATTCCGGCGGTAGCGGACCTCCTTGAGCTGGCGCGGAAGCAGCTCGGTACGGTGGGCGGAGGTAACCACTACGTGGACCTCTTCCGGGACGAGCAGGACCGGGTGTGGGTGGGAGTACACTTCGGCTCCCGCGGGTTCGGTCACAAGATCGCGACGCACTTCCTGGAAGCGGGCGCGCCCCGGCGCGGGGCCGACAGTGGGATGAACGCGCCGCCGGTGCTCATCCCGGCGGATACGAATCTCGGCGAGGAGTACCTGGCGGCGATGAACCTGGCGGGACGGTACGCCTACGCGGGGCGCGACTGGGTGTGCGAACGGGTGGCGGAGCTCCTGGGAGCACCGATCCTGGAGGAGGTCCACAACCACCACAACTTCACCTGGCGGGAGACCCACTTCGGCGAGGAGTACTGGGTAGTGCGCAAAGGGGCGACCCCGGCGTTTCCCGGTCAGCTCGGATTTGTGGGCGGCTCCATGGCAGAATCCTCGGTGATCCTCCGGGGAGTAGACTCGGAGGAATCCCGGATCGGGATGTACTCCACCGTGCACGGGGCGGGCCGCGTCATGAGCCGCCGCGCCGCGGCGGGGAAGAAGCACTACCGCCGAGGGCGGGGAAAAAAGAAGCGCCGCGGGAGCCGCGACGAACCGGGCGGGCTGGTGTCGCTCGAGATGATGCGGGAATGGGTGCAGCGTGCCGGGGTGGAACTCCGCGGCGGCGGCGTCGACGAATCACCCCACTGTTACCGCCGCCTGGAGGACGTGCTCGCCGCCCACGCCGGGACGATCGAGATCCTTCACCGGCTGGTGCCGATGGGCGTCGCCATGGCACCCGCCGATGAGTGGGATCCTTACAAGGATTGAGCCGGAGCGGAGGCGATCAGCCGGCCTCCGATACGCCGGCGGAGTACATGAACGGCGTGGCGTTACTGCGTGTATTTTATCGAGCTTGTCATGTCCAGATCCCAGTAAATCGTTAAGTTGCCTTCGGTGAGGTTGTAAGGATTCAGGTGTTCCCATTCCTTCACGTCCTCGTCGTCGGAGATATTCGTGTAAATCTGCCGGAAGTAACGCTGGCTATCGCCGTCGGGGCCGGACGCTTCCCAGCGGCCGGAACCGTGCTGGACGCCGTCGTCCCACGTAAAAGAAAGACTTCCGTCGGCGTTTAGGATCAAATCGTCGTTATCGTGCTTCCACTCACCCACGAGACCGTCGGGAATACTGAACGTTACAGGCTCAAACAGAATCGGATCCTCAACTTTAGGGTCATCCATCACGAGTTCTCCGTCGTCGTTGATTGGAAAGGGGATGCTCGAAGGGGTGTCTGGTGGAGGTTCAGAAAACTGATACCAATCCATTCCGTCCCAGTTGAAGCCGGGTACGTCGCCGCCGGGATCTTCACCAACCCAGAAATAGGTCAATGATATAGTAACGCTATCGGATGTGTGACTTACCGGTCCGGCGAATCCGGAAAACTGGTAGATCCCGCCGTCCCCACCGTGCCCGTCGTCTTGTACGTAGAAGACCAATCGCGCGTGGCCGCTATCATCAACGTAATAACCAAGAACGTCCGCTATTGCATTCGGTCCTGGTCGTTCACCCTCTGGGAAACCACTGATGTCCGCCACCCACGCGTGTGTCGTGTTGCCAGTCGGCAGCTGGACGTCAGCATTGCCGCTACCGCTGCTTCCTCCGCCAAACAGATTGTCACACCCCACCGCCACGACGAGCAGCGCCACCGTCAGGATCGTCGCCACTATCCACTGCCGAAATCTCCGGTATCTCATATGAGCCTCCTCCGACGAGATTTATCCTGATAGTGTAGGTTGTGTTCTGACGCGGAGCGTCTCAATTCAGGAAATGGGACGTAAAAATAATCGAGGGTGACCTTTAAAAGACGCCGGGTTACACTGGTGTGGGATGTTTCTGTTGACCCTTGTGGCCATGCCTGGGGGCGGTGCAGGGGGTGCTGCTTCTCGTTCTGATTGGCGCGCGCTTCCGGTGCCGGTTGAATGTGCCCTTTGCGTTGTTTTTACTCGCCTTTTCTCTGCGACTCGGTTCCGTCCCGTTCTGGTCGCCCCGGGGCGTCGCGTTGATACCGGAGCTGCTCACGTTGATCGGGCCGGTGCCGCTGCTATTCGGGCCGTTGGTCTGGTGGTACGTGAGGAACCTCGTGGGCAGCGGACACGGTATCCCGCGGTTTGCCCCGGCGCACGCTCTTCCCTGGGTCGTCGAGACGATTGCGCTTTCTCTCTATGTATATTCGTTGTGCACAGGTGAATACGCAGCGCTTGTGACGCGTCTCTTCTCCGATTCGCCGCCCTGGTGGATGACCGTGCGCCACCTCGGAAAGATCCTTCACGGTCTCATCTACGCCGTGCTGGCGGCGAGGATCGCCTTCGGCGGCGAGAGTCGCTCGGGAGTCGTGGAGCGTCCGCGCTTGCTCTGGGCGAGAGTTGTGGTGGTAGCCCCGCTGATCTCCATGCTCGCTTTCGCGTTGGTGGCGCTGCGATCGGCGGCGTCCGGGATGTTTGCCGCAATAGTACCGGCCGCACCGTCTGTGGTCATCACGGCGGGATTCTCGTCTCATCTCCTGCCGGCGATCGTGATGATGGCAACTATCTACGGGTTCGCCATGGTGGTGCTGTTTTTTCCAAACGTGCTGGCCGTGGGGACGGTGGGCCCGTCACACGGCAACGGGTGCTCCCTCGATGAGGACGAAATCGACGAGATCGCCGCAGCGGTGCGGCGTGCTCTTGATTCCGGTGCGTATCGTGACCCGGATCTCACCGTGGCGTCCCTGGCGGAAGACCTCGGCGTTCACCCGAGGCGCCTTTCCCTGGTGATCAATCACGCGTTCGGTCGGAACTTCTCCCAGGTCGTAACCGGGAAGCGCCTGGACTGGTTCATGGAACGGGTGTCGGTCGGCGATCTGCGGGAGCGTACTATCCTGGACCTGGCGTTTGACGCGGGGTTCTCCTCCAAGAGCACGTTCAACCGCGTGTTCAAGGAGCGGTACGGGTCGGCCCCGTCCGAGTACCTCCGTGACGGTCACGGTGACGCGGACGAGGCCGAAGGGAAACGTGCGGGCGGGACTCCTTAATCCGAGTTACGACCGTTACGTTCAGGCTACGGCCTGGGATCCCGTTCCGGCCGCCAGCCTCTCGCGCGAGTCCTTCATCTCGTTGGTCCAGAAGATCAGCTGGTCGATCATCGCCGTGGCGGCGGTGGTCTGATCCTCCGTCGGGGTGAAGGTTCCCTCACCGTCGAGCTGGTTCCAGTAGTTGGAGATCACCACTACTTCCCGGAGATCGAACATCCTCATCTCTCCGGCTACATCGCGCAGGTGCGCCACGGCTCGGCTTCCTCCGGCGGCGCTGCCGTAGCTCGCAAAGGCGACCGGTTTGTAGTGCCATTCGTAGAAGACATAGTCCAGGGCGTTCTTCAGGGCAGCGTTGATAGAGTTGTTGTACTCCGGGGCCACGATCAGAAACCCGTCGGTCTCGGCTACCGTTTTGGACCACGCTTTTGTGTGGTCGTTCTGGTACTGGTTCATGCCGGGCGGAATCGGCTCGTCGAAGAGGGGCAGGTTGACCTCCGCCAGGTCGAGAATCTCGAACGTTACCTGATCTTTTCCCTGGTGAACGCCGGCGCGTTCCCGGGCTATCTCGTTCAACCAGTTTGCTACCTGGGGGCCAAAACGCTGCGGCCGGGTGGATCCGATGATTATCCTGATAAGACTCATGTACTCTCCTTACTATAAGTAGTATAGTGTTATATAATGTATAGTAAATCCGGGCTGGAAAGTAAAGTAAAATAGTCATAAAATGTGCCCGAGAACGTGAGAACGCGAGAACGCGCCAGTCCGAAAGCCCGGGAACGCTAAGGAGCCGAAAAGGAGCGTCCAGATGAGTACGCCCGTGTCCGACGGGACACAGCACAGTCGTTGCATGGCCGCTGCAACGGCGGTACTGGGAGACAAATGGAATCCCCATATCATTCGCGCGCTGGAGGGAGAGCCGTTGCGCTTCTGTGAGATTCAGGATGCGGCGGGCGGCGTCAACCCCAGGACGCTCTCGGGACGGCTATCCCGCCTGGAGGAGCTGTTGATCGTGGAGAAACGTATCCTGTCCGAGTATCCACGCCATACCGACTACCGTCTCACCGAGCCCGGACGTGCGCTCCTGCCGATCCTCGACCAGATGGCGGAATGGAGCGAGCGCTTCGGACCGGCGTGACCGACTGAAACGGCAGCGACCGGCGCGGAAAGTACCGGCCGGTGCTCTACGTCGGATCCTCCCCGAACAGGTAGGACCACCGCACGGGGACGTCAACGGTTGCACCCTCCGGTGAGCTGAACACGACCCGGTCATCCTTGAACGTCGCCGACGCTACGGAACCGAACCCCTCCGGTATCGGCGCCGCTCCCTGGATGTAACGGATCTCCCGTTTCCTGTCCGGGGTCAGCTCGATCACGGTTGGTATTCCCCGCTCACTGAGCGCGTTGGTCTCGACCGACTCCGCGAGGCCCTGCGCGAAGTACCCGCACACGTCCTCCAGGCCGATGCAGCGGTTGCGACCGTTCCAGGGCGGCTGGTGGCGTCCCAGGTTCTCCATCCAGAGCACGGTGGTGGGCAGTACGGTCGGGTCCTTCAGGGAGAACCAGAGAAACCGGGCGTTCCGGCTTACCGCGGCAACCCAGGTGGGTTCCCCGCTCTCCGGGTGGCGTTGAAAGACCGCCATGATATCCACAAATCCTTCCCGGGCAGGGAAGATCGAACAATCGGTGTCGGGTATGTTCTTCCATCGGGTGGGGACGGACTCCAGAGAGGAGAACTCGGACGCAGGCAGCAGCGCCGAGTATTCGCCGCCGCCGTAGGGTTCCTCCGGGCCCGGCGCGGTCATGCCGAACCGGATCGGGGAGGTGGTGATCTTCAGCGGCGCATCCGGGTCCGCTGCGAGGGTGGCGTGATGGCCCAGGGGCGCGCGGACCCCGAACCCGGTGAGCTCGTGAGCGTTGTATACCACGGGATCACCGTTTCTGAGAGAGATCCGCTTGATCACTTCTCCCGCGGGGGCGGCGCTGCGCATCCGGACGGTCAGGGTTGTGGTCTCACCGGTTTTTCCTGATTCGTCCTCCACCAGCTCCCATTGCCTTGTGGCGGTGTCGCCGTGGGTCACGTAGCGCCGGCCGTTTACCGTACTCTCCGCGCCAAAGGGCAGGCAGAAGAAGTCTCCCCGGAGCGGTGCCAGAACCGGTTCCTCCGGAGGCGGTGTCTCACCCTGCCAGGGACTCACGTAATAGGGACTCACCGGCCGGGCCGGATCACTCCGGAACTCCACCGGTGCTATCATGCCTCCCAGGTGCGTCACCGACGCAGAAACTGTATCGTTCTCGATTCTCCAGGACGGTTGTCCCGCCACCGTTTCCGTTTTCATGGGTCGCTCCTTCAATGTCTTGTCGAGTTATACGTTCTCTATTCTAAGACGCAGTATGCCACAACGCACTCCGGCGCGGAGGGTATTTTTCTGATTTACGGGCATTTTCTTTCGAATGGACCCGGGAGGGCTCCGCTATGCGCGGGAGATGATATAATTCGCGTGAGCCATGGGAGCAAAGACCGAACGTTTAAACCGCTCGAGCTGGTTTCTTGAGCGGTATCTGCGCCGTCTCGGAAGAAGTTTGCGGGCCAAGATCGTCCTGGCGTTTCTCGCCGCGTCGTTCCTGCCGCTTACACTGGTGGGCGTTGCCTCCTACGCGAGTTCCGCCACGGCCCTGCAGGAGCTGGCCACGGAGGCGAGCGAGTTGATCGCGATCCAGCTCAGGACAAACGTGGAATCGCTCCTGGCGGACGGGGAGGCATACCTGCAGATCGGTCGGCACGACACTACGCTGGCGTTCGTCGACCACGGACAGACCAGTGAGAGCGCCGCCTACGAGGCGGCCCTGGATCTGATCGAACTTTTCAAGCTCTTCCGGCGGATGTACGCGTACTCCGAGAACATTCTCGATATCTCCATACTTGGTCTCAACGGGGTGAGTTTCAGCGAACGGTACGGTCGGTTTACTCCCGATGTGGATCTGTGGAGTGTTCCGGTGGTACAGGAAGCGATCCTGGAGCCTTATTCCGTGATCAGAAAGTACCAGGAGCAGGTGGCGTACGCGCCACGGGAGCCGGTGAAGGACGTGATAACGGTAGCGCGGGCGGTTGTTAAACCGGTCACCCGGGAGATCCTCGGGGTTGTTACGATCGATATCAGCGCCGCGGCGCTCCGGGAGATGGCGGACGGGATCACCCTGGGCGAGACGGGACGTTTCAGCGTGATCACAGCGGACCGGACCTATATTCATCCCCGGGACCGGCAGTTCCGGCCCGATCAGGTGAGGCCGGAAACGATACGAGTGGTGAGTCAGACCGACACGGGATCACTGACCGATACGATCGACGGGGAACGGAAGCTCCTGGTGTTTGCCACCGTCACCGGCGCGGGATGGAAGATAGTCGGGGAGGTGAGTCTCTCGGAGATCCTGGGGAGCACCTACCGCATCCGACGCATCACCTTTCTGGCGGGTTTTCTGGGAATCGTCCTGACGGTTGTGCTCTTTTTCTTTATCTCCGACGTTCTCACAAAACCTCTGATGAATCTCAAGGATACGATGCTCCGGGCTCAGTCGGGAGACCTGGAGGTGCGTGCCACGATTCACAACCGTGACGAGATCGCGGATCTCTGCGCGGGTTTCAATACGATGATCTCGGAGATAAAGGCGCTCCTGGATCGCTCCCTGCGGGAACAGGATCTCGCGCGGAAGCTGGAGATACGGGCGCTGCAGGCGCAGATCAACCCGCACTTCCTCTATAACACGCTGGATGTGATTCTCTGGACGAGCCAGAGCGAGGACAAGGATCGGCTGATCCGGATCACCAAAGCGCTCTCCAGTTTCTTCCGGATCGCCCTGAGTCGCGGTCGCGAGTTCATAACGATCGCCGAGGAAGTGGATCTTATCCGCAATTACTTTCTGATACAGAAGATGCGGTATCGCGACGTCCTTCACTACTCGGTGGATGTGGATAAGACGCTGATGGAGATCAAAGTACTCAAGCTGATCCTGCAACCTCTGGTGGAAAACGCGATCGAACACGGGGTGATCCGCAACCGGGGCGGCGGTACCGTCGGTGTCACTGTTCGCCGGCGGGATTCGCGTATGATCGAGTTTGTCGTCCAGGATACCGGACAGGGGATCGATCCGGGCCGTCTGCAGGCTGTTCGGGAGGAGATTGATGCGCCTACGGAACCGCTGCGGGAGAGCTCCGAGTTCGGCGTGGGGCTGCGGAACGTGCACCAGAGGATACAGCTCTACTACGGACCGGAATGGGGGGTGGTCATCGAGAGCGATGCCGGCAAGGGAACCAGTGTGACCGTGCGGATTCCTATTGATAACGGCGCGGGAAACGGAGCCTGAGTATGTACAAGGTATTCCTGGTGGAGGACGAGATCGCGATCCGCGAAAGCATCCGGGAGCAGGTGCCGTGGCAGGAGACGGAGTTTACGCTCCAGGGTGAAGCCTCCGACGGTGAAATGGCGCTGCCAATGATCGAAGAGCTGCGACCGGATATCATAATTACCGATATCCGCATGCCCTTCATGGATGGTTTGCAGTTGAGCCGTGTCGTCAAACGTACGATGCCGCTCACCCATATTCTCGTGCTCAGCGGGTACGACGAGTTCGATCTCGCGCACCAGGCGATGCAGATTCCCGTGGACGATTACCTTCTGAAGCCGGTTGGTCCCGTGGATCTGCTGGCTGCACTGAAGAAAACAGCTCGGCGCATCGACGAGGAGAACCGGGAGCGGCGCCGGCTCGAGGAACTCAGTCACCAGGCCACCGAGAACGCCCGGATGATGCAGGAGAGGTTTCTTAACGATCTCGGGGAAGCGCTCCTGGATTCGGCGGAAGCGGCGGAACGAGCGGTTGAGCTGGGACTCAGTATCATGAGCCGGTATTACGTTGTGGCGATTCTGCAGATCGATACCAGCTCCGCCTGCGGGACAGTCACGCGGTACCAGCGATACCTTCAATCGGTACAGACGATCCGGGCGATGATCGAGGGAAACGACACGGTCCACAGCTACCACCGGAGTACTCGGGAACAGATTCTCGTTTTTCACGGTGAGGACGATAGGACGCTGGAAGACGATAGCTATACGCTTTGTCGTTCGATCCAGCTGGAGGTACAGGGAAACACCGCTTGCCGTCTGCTGATCTCCCTGGGCGGTGTGCACGAGCGTATCGGTGGCATCGCTCGATCCCTTCGGGAAGCCGAAAACGCTCAACGGATGCGGTACGTGTTCGGTCCGGACGTGATCGTCACCTATCGCGACGCCGAGCGTTCGTCCTTCTCCGTTCCGGAAGTGCTGCGGATCGACTGCGGCAGCATCATGGAAGCGCAGCGGTGCGCCGACTGGCCCACCGTGGAAGCGCGGTTGCGGGATTTTGTCCGGGATCTGCTCTCCTCTGCCCGGGGTACGGTGGCGCCCCGGTACCTGGTTACGGATCTGCTGGTGGAGACGGGACGGTTTGTGGAGGAACTTGGCGGTGACGTGGAGTCGCTGCTGCCGGCGCTCAGTCTTGCGGAGCAGCGGGCGGACCCCGCGGTGGACCCCGAGGATCTTTTCCAGTTTCTCCGTGCTCCGGTACGGGCCGCCCACGAGCTCCGGGAGAGCCGCAAGCAGGACCGGTACGGCGATATGGTGGAACGCGCCCGGACGTACATCGCGCAGGAGTACGCCAATCCCCAGATCTCGCTCGGCACCGTCGCTGGGGAAGTGGGGTTGAGTTCCAGCCACTTCAGCACGGTCTTCAGTCACGAGGCGGGGATGACGTTCATCGAGTTCCTTACGCGTACGCGTATCCGGAAAGCTCAGGAGCTGTTGCAGACCACCAGCATGCGCGCCTCCGAGATCGCCTACGAGATCGGGTACAACGACCCTCATTACTTCGGCCATGTTTTCAAGCGGGAAACGGGGATGACCCCCTCGGCGTATCGCAAAGGAGCGGGACCGGGCTCGCTAACGACCCCGGACCCGGAGGAGCGACCATGACGGCGCGCCACGTGTTCAGGCCGGGGATCCCCGGAATTGTTCTTGTCGCAGCGATCACGGCACTTTGCGGTAGCGTCGGTACAGTCCATGCTCTGGGTGACCGGGAGGAGCCGCTGATCGATGTGGAACCACGGCGCACCTTTGCGATCGTCTACCCCTACGTACACCCCTTCTTTGATCCCGTTACGGAGCAGGCGATCCTGGAGGGACGGGAACACTCGGTGCGAATCATCGCCCGCGCGTCCGACCAGGGCCGCGTGGACGAACAGATCGAGATCATGCGCACCATGATCGCCCAGGGCGTGGACGGTATCGCCATAGCACCGACAGACGCCGAACGTTTGCGACCGTTGGTGAACCGTGCCGTGGAGAGCGGGATTCCCACGATCACCTTCGAGTCGGATATCCCCGAGAGCCGTCGTATAAGCTTTCTCGGGACGGATAATTTCCGCGCCGGGGAGCACCTGGCTCACGTGGTCGCCCGGGTGCTGGACTACCACGGCGAGATACTGGTCACCGCTGGAGTTTCGTCCCAGACCGCCGTAAACCAGCGTCTGCAGGGGATCGAGTCCGCCCTGGATCGGTTCTACCCGCACATACGGATACTGAGCGCGCGCAGCGGCGAAGGTGATCCTCTCCTGACTCGGTCGGTGATCGAGGAACAACTCCGGGAGTTTCCCCGGGCGGACGCGCTGGTGACGATCGACGCCACCGCCGGTCCTACGGCTATCGCGATCTGGAAAGCGATGGGCTGGACCTCGGAGGAACGTGGCCTGGTCACGTTTGACGATACCGTGGAGAGTATCGAGGGCTTGCGCCACGGCGTGGTAAGCGCTGTGGTTACGCAGACGCAGTGGAACTGGGGGCCGCTCATCGTGGGTCGCCTGCTCGATATCATCGCCGGTGAGACCGTACCAAACTACCTCGATACGGGAACGATCGAGTTAACGCCGCAGAACGTGGGAATGTACCGCATGTTCCGGATGTTTCCCGAGGGAATGTAGGGATATCACCGCGCGGCCTACCGGCGCGAACGGAAAATTTTCCCCTCTATTCGAATGATCGTCCATATGGCGCTACCGGAAACGGGTCCAGAATATATCCATGAACACGGATATTGTGATTGGAGGGCCCAATGGATGAACAGCGAGAAAACCTGCTGGAAATCAAAGGTCTGACCAAGACGTTTCCCGGTGTTACCGCTCTCGACAACATTGATTTCGAGATTCCGAAGCACACCGTGCACGTCCTGGTGGGAGAGAACGGCGCCGGCAAGTCAACCCTGGTCAACATCGTCTCCGGGGCGTACATGCCGGACCACTGTGACCGGTATCGCTTTGACGGAGAGGATGTGAACCTGCACAACCCCCGACAGGCGCTCGACCTGGGAATCACCGCGGTGCAGCAGCACTTCAGCCTGGTTCCCGATATGCCCGTGGCGGACAACATCTTCCTCAACTGTGAACCCCGGAAACCGTCCGGGATGATCGACTACGAGAAGATGTACCGCGAAGCCGCGGAGATCATCGAGCAGCTGGACGTCCCGATCAACCCCCGCTGGGCGGTGCGGAACCTTGGCGCCAGCGACCGGCAGGTGGTGGAGATCTGCAAGGCGATCTCGCGCAAACCCAAGCTGCTTCTCATGGACGAGCCCACGTCCGGACTCAACTCCGCCGAGATCGAACGTCTGTTTATTCTGGTCCGTCGTCTCGTGGAGCAACAGGGACTTACGATCCTCTATATCAGCCACCGACTCGAAGAAGTGTTCGAGATAGGTGAGACGGTGACGGTGCTGCGGAACGGTAAAAAGGTAGCGGACCTGGCACTGGAGGATACCAACCATAAGGACCTGACCCACCTGATCACCGGCTACGAGGTAGACGACTGGTTTCCCAAGACGGAAGTGGAAATCGGTGATCCCCTGCTCACCGTGAACAATCTTGCAAACAGCCACACCAAAGTACCCCTTGAGGATATCAGCTTCTCCGTGCGACGCGGCGAGATCCTCGGTATCTACGGCATCCTGGGCTCCGGAAAGGATGATCTGGCGCATACGCTCTTTGGCATGATTCCGGCCACGGCGGGGACCGTGAGCATCGACGGCAAGTCCGTGGAAATACGGGATCCCGCCCGGGCGATCACGGAAGGTGTCGGGTATTTGACGGAAGACCGGAGCAGCAACGGGTATGTGCCGCTCATGAGCGTGGCCAAGAATCAGACCCTGGTGGCGTTGAAGAACTTCTGCCGCCTGGACGTTATCGATTACGCCAAGGAGAACCGGGTCAGCGACGAATATATCCAGCGCATGCGGATCAGCACGCCGAGCCGCGGTACGGTGATCAAAAGCCTGAGCGGCGGTAACCAGCAAAAGGTGCTTTTCTCGCGCTGGCTGATCGCGGACTCCCGGGTTCTCCTTCTGAACGAACCCACCCGGGGAATCGACGTCGGCGCCAAGGCGGAGATGTTCCGGCTCATGTGCCACGAAGCGGGGCAGGGGAAGGCGATCTGCTTCTTCTCCTCGGAACTCGACGAGATCGTCGGTATGGCGGATCGCGTCCTGGTGATGTGCCACGGACGCATTGAGGGCGAGTTTCAACGCGGATCGATGACCAAACAGGAACTTCTCGTGTGCGCTACCGCGGCAAAGCGGGACCGACCGACGACTGATCAAAACACAAGCTCGACAGAAGGAGTGGAGAAATGACACAGGCGAATACTCTCTCGCGGAGGTGGAAGAATCTGACCGGTGAACGGCCGGACCTGGCGATCCTGATCCCGACGGCATTGTTCGGACTCGCCCTGGTTATCGTGCTTTCGATTCTGTCCGACCGGTTTCTCAGCTGGAGAAACATACTCAACATCATGACCCAGACCTCGATCTACCTCACCCTGGCGGTGGGAATGACGATGGTTCTGGACAGCGGCGGGATCGATATTTCCGTGGGATCCCAGATCGGGTTTGCCACGACGCTGCTGGGTACCGCTTTGGCTCGGGACGGCTGGGTCTGGTGGGCGGCGATCCTGCTCTGCATAGGTGGCGCTACGATGTGCGGCGCGTTCAACGCGTTCTTCATCGTGAAACTGAAAGTACCCCCGATCATCGTGACGCTCGGTACGCTTACGATGTTCCGGGGACTGGCCTACGTCTACCAGGAGGGGCAGACCTACTTCGGGTTTCCCTCCCAGGTTCTGTGGGTCTCCCGGACACGGTTGTTCGGACAGATACCCGTCCTGGTGTTGATCTCGCTGGGTATTCTCGTGGCGGGGCATTTCTTCCTGACGCGAACGCGGACTGGACGGCACATCACCGCGATCGGTGGTAACGAGGAAGCGGCACGGTTGTCCGGTATCAACGTGGGGAAAACCCGGGCGCTGGTATACATCGTGATGGGGTTCCTCGCGGGAATCGCCACCGTGATGAACACCGCCCGGCTCGATGCGTCCCAGGCGGTAAGCGGTTCCGGGTACGAGCTGCACGTGATCGCCTCCGTGGTAGTGGGCGGCACCTCCCTCATGGGCGGTAAAAGCTTCATGATCGGCACCTTCCTGGGCGTGATGATTCTTGGCGTCCTGGAGAACGGACTGCTCATGGCGGGAGTGAGTTACTACTGGCAGCGCGTGTTGCTCGGTTTCATCTTCATCATGGTTGTAGGTATCCGGACGTTCCGGGAAAGCTCGGAGCAAAAGTGAATGGGAGGAGGTGCAGAGACAGGTAAAGTGACAGGTAACAAGACGACGCGGGTGTATATCGAAGGAATCAATCAAGCCGTGCGGTGCACGGATACGATCCAACAGGAGGTAGAGATGAGTAACAGACGGAACAGTTTGGTTTTTGGCATCGGCGTGTTCCTGCTGATGGTGGCGGCAACGACTATGGTGTTTGCCGGTGGTCAGAGAGAACCGGAGGGAGAGCGGCCGTTGCGGATCGCCTACCTGCCGCCAAACTTTGAGCAGGCCGACTTCTATGGTCAGTATTTCATGGGTCTGACGATCGGGCTTGAAGAGCAGGGGATCGAGTACGAACTCGTCCGTCGGACCCCGGAAACCCACGATAACCACGCGCAGCAGCTGGCGATCGTGGAGGATGTTCTTACGATCGGCGTCGACTATATCGTGATGGCTCCCACCCATTACGAGGGACAGCAGCAGGCGTACCGCACGATCAACGAAGCGGGAGTACCGCTGTTCATCTTCAACTACTCCGACCCCTTTCCGGCCGAGTTCGGTGCCACAGCCCAGAGTTACGTCGGATACCGGCACTCCGACGGTGGCCAGGCGGTAGCGGACTATCTGGTGGATAACTACCCCCGGGGTACCAACGTAGCGATCATCTACGGAACTCCCACGCAGATCTCCTACGACCGCGGCGCCAAGGAACTGCATGAAGCCAACGGGATGAACGTAATATTCGAGCACTACGCCAACTGGCAGCGCGATCAGGCGTACGACGCGGTACAGCGCCTGCTGACGGCGCACCCCGACGTGGACGTCATCATCGGGTGCAGCAGCTTCATGGCGATGGGTGCCGTTCGCGCCGCGGCCGATGCCGGACGGCTCGACGACGTGGACATCTTCGGTGCCGGCGCGATTCTGGAAGAGCTCGACGGGATCGTGGCGGGCGAGCTGACCGGCGCGTGGTACCGGGACCCGGTACGCATGGGCCAGGAAACCGCGCAGTACATCAAGCTTCATCTTGACGGTCGTGCCGACGAGATCCCCGAATCCTACAATGTGCCGATCGTGATGATCGACTCCGTGGAGGCGATCCGCGAGTATATCGCTCCGGTGACTTACTCCTCGGAAGGGCGGGAGATGCCGTAGCGCAGTACGCCCCCGTTCGCAAACCGACGGGAATCGGTGGCCCGGCGCGTGCGCGAGAGAGCACGCGCCCGGGCGCCGGTTCGGCTATCGATGATTAACAAATAAGCACGCAGGAGGATCGCGTGAAAGAATACAAGCTGTTTATAAATAACAAGTGGGTACCCTCCTCGAGCGGAGAGACGTTTACCACGTCGTGCCCCGCCAACGGTGAGGTGCTGGCGTCCTTTCACTCCGCTACGGAGAAAGACGTTGACGCTGCGTGCACAGCCGCGCGGAACGCGTTCAGGAGCGGGGTGTGGTCCCGGATGGAGAACAACGAACGGGCCAAGATCATGCTGCGCGCGGCAGACCTCATGGCGGAGCGCTGGGAGGAAATGTGCCGCATGGAGGCGCTCGACACTGGTAAGCCGATCCACGAGGTGAAGACCGGGGATATGCCCTACTCGATCTCGGCGTTCCGGTACTTCGCCAACCTTGCCCGGGAGATCAAGGGCGATTACATCCATGTACCCAACGAGCCCTACATGCACGACTACCTCGTGTACGAGCCGTTCGGCGTGGTGGCGGTGGTAGCGCCATACAACTTTCCGCTGCATCTGCTGACACGCAGCCTTGCGCCGGCTCTGGCCGCAGGAAACACCACGATCTGCAAGGCCTCGTCCATGACGCCCTGGACCACGGCGGTTCTCGGGGAGATCGCGGAAGAAGCGGGGTTTCCGCCGGGGGTACTAAACGTCGTAGCGGGACCGGGCAGCACCACCGGTGAATGGCTCGTGTCGCACCGTGAGGTGGACGTAGTGGCGTTCACCGGATCGGAGCAGGTGGGACGCCGTCTTCTGGAACTGTCCTCAAAGTCACCGATCATAAAAAAGAACGTCCTGGAGCTCGGAGGAAAGGGGCCGGTGATCGTAGAGCCGGACTGCAACTTCGAGTATACCGTCAAAGGCGTCGCGGACGGGCTGCTGCTCAACTCGGGGCAGGTGTGCTGCGCTCAGACCCGACTGCTCCTCAGCAATACGATCTACGACACGTTTCTCGAGGCGCTCGTAGCGGAGCTGAAGACCCGCACCCCTGGTGATATCCTCGATCCCGCTACGCGGCTGGGCGCCATGATCAACGTCAAGCAGGTGGAACAGGTGGACCAGATCGTCCAGGCGGCGGTATCCGCCGGGGCAAGCCTGCTCTGCGGCGGTAAACGGATCACCACGCCACCCTTTGACAAGGGCGCGTTTTACGAGCCCACGCTGCTGGCAAACGTCAAGACGGATATGTTCTGTTATACCGAGGAGATCTTCGGTCCGGTTCTGGTGGTTGTGGGGTACGACGATCTCGACGAGGCGATCAACCTGGCAAACGATTCGCAATACGGACTCGGCGCGGGCATCTTCTCTGAGAGTCACAAAACCGTACACTACGCATCGCAACGGCTCGACGCGGGCAGCATCTTCGTGAATATGCCCAATACCGCGCGCATGAACGCACCCTTCGGCGGAAACCGCAACAGCGGCATCGGCCGGGAATACGGCAGCGCCGGTCTGCACGAATACCTGCGATCCAAGAACACGATCTGGAATATGGCCTTTGGCTATCCGGAGGAAGAGAGGGCGATCTACTTCTGATTTGCCTTACCTTCGAACACCGCACGTACCGGGTGTGCCATGACGGTGCACCCGG
>SLRR01000172.1 GCA_007130865.1 Spirochaeta sp.
AAGAACTGCTTGATAATCCATTGTTACGAGATCGTACCACAGGTTCGCGAGGCATCACGGGTTCTGGTCGTAGATTCCGACGTGCGGTGGGTCCGGCCCTAATAGAGAAAGCCGAACAACCGGAGGGGGATCGTCTCGCTTCCCTCGAGGAAGGATGGACAGTATCCGTATCGCAAGTACTCCCGACAAGAGCGCCCAGGGAAATGACAAACCACGTCTCCGGGCAGGTATTCTTGATGCCGGCTGACCCGTCGGGTTATTCATGAACTTTATCCCGATAGAGGCGTTTGCCGCCGGATCGCCCGGGATTACTTCTTCCGGTCCGATGCTTGATTACCTTGCAGTTCTTGCAACCGTTGTTCTATCGCTGCTCGGTCGAGCTTTTCCGTGGCAAGGGTGAGCGCGTGACGATATCTTTTTTCCGCTTGTTCGATGTTCCAGCCGGATCGAACACCGATCACGTAGGCGTCGCCCCAGCCGATATACGCCCAGGGGGAACGGGGATACTTCTCGGTCAGCCGCTCATACACGGCCTCACCTTCTGCGGGCTTCCCGAGCATAAAGTACGCTTCCCCTTCCGCGCGCATCATGTTCTCGATGATCAGATCGTCTGAATCGGGCAAACGTTCAACGAACTCCTCGCAGTACCGGATCCGTTTTTCGTGATACTCGTTATCCTGTACGGCGGCGTTTCCTAATTCCAACTCGAGATCCTGACACCAATTGTAGAGATTCGGTGCCCAGTTGAGTGCGTCATCGAGCTCCCGAATCGATCGAACGGTACCGTCGATATGGCTTTTCACCACCTCCCAGACCTCAAGCCATTTACGACACGCTTCGATCGCGTTTCCCTCGATCGAAGCGGTCTCTCCGTCAAATATGAGCCGTTCCGCCGGCAGCAGACTGGTTTGTCGCACCGGCTGCCGGTTCTGACGACCCAGCTGGAAAGGACTCGCTGGGGCGTTGAGACAACAATACTTGTACTTTCTGCCGCTCTCGCAGGGGCACGGATCGTTTCTACCTATTTTGGCCATGGCGTTGTCTTTAGCATTGAGTGGTTCGCCGGTCAAGTGTTGCGCCAGGAAAGATCCGATCGTGTGACCGTCGATAGCAGGTCTGGGAACGTATACGTTCGATAGAAATCCGCTGGATTGCCGAGGAACTCCTGAACGACACCTCGCATATTCAGCGTATACAGGTTTCCGGGGTTGTTCGTGTTTCGTTCATGACATCCACGATACACGGCAGTGTTTTCATGAACGCGTCGACCACACTCGGGTCAAAGTGAGTCCCGCTCTCGGATCGGATGATCTCGACCGCGCGGTCCACGGTGTACGCTTTTTTGTACGGTCGTTCCGACGTGAGCGCGTCAAAAACGTCCGCTACGGCGGCGATGCGGCCCGCCAGCGGTATCGACTCCCCGGCGAGTCCGCGGGGATACCCGGTACCGTCCCACCGCTCGTGGTGGCCCGAGACGATTTCGAGCGCTGTTCGTAACAGGTCCGATCGCACCGTCACGTCCAGACCGCGATTCATCGCTTCGATTACCGCCTCGCCGATCGTCACATGGGTCTGCATCGTCGTCCACTCGTCCGGATTCAATGAACCGGGCTTGTTCAGAATACCGTCGGGGACTCCGATCTTTCCGATGTCGTGAAGCGGTGTAAACCACAATATCTCCCGTAGGAATTTCGGTGCGAGTTGCCGTCCGGACGCCGCCAGTTGTTTGGCCGTCAGGTAACTGTACCGTGACATACGGACCACGTGTTCGGACGTCTCGTTGTCTTTCTCCCGGGCGAGTGCCACGAAGCCTTCCGCCGACTTGGCAACCATCTGCTGGAGGAGGTATGAGTAATAGAGCTTCTCTTTCAGCGTGGCCGAGATGTGGGTGATGAACTCTACGTGAGCACCTTCGTACACGTCCGTCCTGCGGCTGGAAACAAAGATGAATCCGATACAAGTGTCCTGAAAAAAGAGCGGGACCGTAATGCTTGCCCGGATTCCTTCGCGTAGCAACCATTCCGTCGGGCGAGACTGGTGTACGGTCTCGTAGTATCGCGGCAGGTCGTTTATGACCCGGGGCTTTCCCGAGGCGACTACCTGCGGCAGCGTGGTGTTCTGCATCGACTCGCTGAATCCGGGATCCAGGTGGACTCTCGGCAGAGCCGTGGCCGCCGATTCTGCGGTCACGTTACCCAGGGGATCGATAAACGCCAGTGCCAGACGGTCGCAGGGAATCGCCGCGGATACCAGCGGAAACAGTTCCGCCACAAGGTCTTCCAGGGGTACGCCGGTAGCGATCTCGCGGAGGCGTCGGTCGGCAGAGACCTGTCTCACCACCGATTCCACAGCGTGGATGAGCTGTGCTTCCTCGCGCCAAACGGGTTTCACCGTTGTCGGATGCGCCGGGTCGCGCTGAAAACGAACGATATCTTCCAGGTATTGTAACTCCCGCGCGAACCCCTGCTTTATACTGGCCCCGAAACGCATGAGCACGATGATAACCACGCCGAGGAGCAGCAAAAAGACACCTTGCAGCGTAACGTTCAGCGTAACCAGACGCGTTGAGACATCCCTGGTGCGCCAATGCTGCTCCTGGAACGCTTCTTCCATTTGCTGGAATCGCAGAATCTCCGCCTGAAGCAGGTCCGGTCGCTCCGCGAGCGTTTCCAGGTGTTCGATCGGCGCGACTTCGATCTCCAGCTCCGGGAAACGGCGGCTCAGATCGTCGAGGAGATCCAGTTTTCTGTCCAGACGGACCGGGTCGGCCGGTACACCGTCTTGTTGGATATGAAGGAGCTCGATCTTTATGTCGTGAATGTGGTGCCACCCCTCCTGAAATGCGCTCGCCTGATCCGATGCCTGGAGACTCTGGTAACCGAGGAGTATCAGGAATACGAAAACGCCAAGGGCGAGAATCAGTACTACGATCGCTACGGCACGAAAAGTGTATTCAAAGCTCTTCACGTGTTTCCACTGTATCGCATCGGCAATCGAATTTCGAGCCGTTGCCGTGGCAAAGGTCAGCGCGTGGCGATCCTCGTCCCGATATCGGATTCGTACGGTTTCCAGCGGATCCGTCGATTCGGGAAGAGAAAACCCAGCGCGTTATGGCGCAGCGCTACCAGGCGGATCGGGCGATCCTCGAGATTGTCGAACACCTCCGTAGCGTCTGCGACGCCCACCGTCGTCGGCGCGAACTCTCCCTCCCAGGAAAGCACGGTGACCGGTCTGTCCTTTGCATCCAGCGGTGTGCCCCGGTGGTCCCGCAACGTCGGGGCGACCGGGGTAGTACTCCGGCCGGGGACCTGATCGTAGAAAATCGGCGTGTCGTTGAACGACACAAGCGCGCCGAGTTGCAGACCCGTGATGTTCTGGAGTTCGTCCGGATCCGGTGCCGGTACGGGCCGGTCATCCACCGGCACGAGGAAGTACCACGGATCCAGGGGGCGTCGCGGACTCTGGTCGTAGATCCCGAAGTGCAGGTGATCCGGCCCGCCCAGGGCGTTTCCAGTGTTACCAACATATCCCAACAGCGTCCCTTCCGCGACGTGCGTAACGCCGTCAAGATCAGCGTATTCGTCCAGGTGAGCGTAGTAGTACCGGATGTTCCGTTTCTCGTCGTGGAGGCTTACGGTCTTACCGCCCCGGTCACGTTCTCCCACGCGACGGACTCGGGCGTCCGCGACGGCGTAAATTGGTGTTCCCTTGGGCGCGAATATGTCAACGCCGTGGTGGACCCGGGTTCCGCCCTCGAGCAGGCGCGGTTGGATACGGAGCAGATAATAACGGTGCCGGCGTGGTTCAAAGACGATCCGGCTGGTCCCGATCTGCGCCGACGGGTCGGTCCCGTCCAACTCGTGCGCTTCCGAGGACCCCGATGCTATCGGATCAAACTCCAGTCCGTTCCACCCGCCGTCCTCGATCTCGCGCGGATCAAAATCGCCCGGAAGTCCAAAGAGGTCCACAAAGAATCCCGCTTCCGAATCCGGTTCGATCAGGATCTCTACCGATTGTCCGCGGATACCTTCGAACAGGTAGTACGCAGCGTCCGGTGCGGATCGTTCAAAGTACCGCGTTTCCTGAAGCGGCAACAGTGAAAGGCTGGTGGGATTCGCCGTCAACGTTCCGGCATGTGCCCATTCCTCGCCCATCACCGTCCGGTGCAGATTCATGTTTTCCAGGGATGTCAGGTATTCACCGTGCGATGCGTCCGGCTCGTACACCGGATCCACGATCTCTTCCGCTCGACCGAATGAAAGAAAAAGCGCGGATATCGCGGCAATCAACACCAGGGCGGTTATCGTCAGTACTACTCGTCTCATACAACTCCCGATCCGCCCCCGGATTCTCTGATACCTATGGTAGAACAACGAGTGTTGTTTTGCAAAGTGTTTTTATAATGAATTCCATGCTACGGCCGGTGTATTGCACCTCCGCTGCGCGTGTTATATTTAACGTTATGGCAACGACGCCCCGACGCGCAGGTCCTATTATGATCATGCTCGTGCCGCTGGTGATTCTGCTCATATCGCTCGCGGGGTGTGCCACCGTCCGGACGCGGGAGCGGCCTGAACCCCGGGAGGACTGGGTCTATACCGTTCGTTCCGGTGCGCGCCGCGCGTCGGAAGACCTCCTGTACGGGGAGTTGCGATATCGCGGCTCCGTACTCCCCTCGTACTTCTCTTCCGTGGTGATCGGATCGTCCCGGTTCGACTATTCGATCCGTACGCCGGTGGAGCCGTTCCGCGGTTACCGCCGTGATCTCGATTTTGAGCTGCCCACCGATGCAGTAGCGCGCGTGGATACGGCCGAGCGTATCGATGGGACCGAGCGCACCGACGTCGCCGAATACGCCGACGCGGCCGACTACACCGACGCCGCCGAATACGCCGACGCGGCCGAGCCCGGCCCTGAGAACGACACGGTCGATCTGTTCACGCGGCGGGATCGAAACCGCGGGTGGTACTTCGGCGCACTGCACCAGCGAC
>SLRR01000076.1 GCA_007130865.1 Spirochaeta sp.
CATGGTAAACACTCCTATTGTCTATGGTGGTCTATATAGACAGGAGTGCGCTCAGGACCGTTTCGCTTGGGTGGCGCGGTACGATTGTCGGAAAATCGTCAACAATTCTGGCAGCAGTTAAGATACAATACCGGAAGAACGCTGCGGTGATACCAGGAGGTGGCCCATGACGCCGACCGACACCGGACATAAAACTTTTGTGATCGATACGAACGTACTGATCCACCGACCGGACGCTATACTCAGTTTCCGCGACCAGGAGGTGGTGATACCCATGTGGGTCCTGGAAGAGCTGGATCGTCTCAAGACGTTCTCCGACGAGCGTGGACGCAACGCGCGGCAGGCGATCCGCTTTCTCGAGAGCGCCGGTCGTCCGGGAAACCTCTCCGCCGGGGTAAAGATTGAGAATGGATCGATCCTGCGGGTGGTATCGACGCTGCCCGATGAGATCCCCAACGACTTTCTCCAGGACAAGGCCGATAACAAGATCATCCTCACGGCGTGGCAGATCCAGCAGTCCGGCGGTACCGTCTTCTTTGTCAGCAAGGATATCAATGCCCGGGTAAAAGCCGCGGCGCTCGGGTTGAAGGCGGTGGATTACGAGAAGCAGAAAGTGGATATTACCAAGCTCTACGCCGGGTTTACTTCGGTTGATACCAAACCGGAAACCTACACTGAGCTGGAGCAGGAGGGCTCGGTGCCCTGGAGCGACGAGACGCATCCCAACCAGTTCTTTATCCTGCGGGACAAGGAGCATGAAGAGGAAGTTCTCGCGCGATTCCGGAAAGACCAGCATCGCCTGGAGTTTGTGGACCATAAGTTGCCTGCGGTAGCAGGGGTGCGGGCGCTCAACACGGAGCAGCGGATCGCGTTCGAGCTGCTCCTGGACCCGGCGGTGCAGCTGGTTACGCTCGTGGGTAAAGCAGGGACCGGCAAGACCCTGCTCGCAATCGCCGCCGGGATCAAGCAGACCCTGGAAGATAAGACGTACAAGCGCGTCATGGTGAGCCGCCCGGTCGTGCCCCTGGGCAAGGATATCGGGTACTTACCGGGAGCAAAGGGCGAGAAACTCTCCCACTGGATGCAGCCGCTCTTTGACAACCTGGAGCTCATCATGAGCGTGTACCACCGGCCGAACATCAAGACGCCGGAGCAGCTGATCAGCAATAATGTGATCGAACTCGAGGCGCTGAGCTACATCCGGGGACGCTCCCTGCCGGGGCAGTTCATTATAATAGACGAGGCGCAGAACCTCTCTCCTCACGAGGTGAAGACGATCGTTTCCCGGGCCGGCACCGACGCCAAGGTGGTGCTCACCGGTGATCCCTACCAGATCGACAGTCCCTACCTGGACGCCAACTCCAACGGGCTGACCTACGTGGTGGAAGCGTTCAAGGGGCAGGAGCTGTTCGGCCACGTGCTGATGTCACGAACCGAACGCAGCCCCCTGGCGGAGCTGGCGGCGGAACTGCTCTGAGCCGCGCGGGTCGCTCCGCGGCTACTGGAACACCGGGTCTTCCAGCTGGATCGCGCCGAACGCGGAAGCGGAGAACCAGAAGTGCTGGACCGTCGCCGACGGTACGAGCCGTTCTCCCTGCAGGGAACCTTCCAGAGCGTGGCCGGCGGCGCTCCAGGTGCTTTCGGTCTCCCGGTCGCGGATAACCGGTTCAGACCCGGTCTCGTCCGCGTACAGATCCACTTCCGTTCCCGCGTGCGTTCGTGCCAGGAACGCGTTCGCCGTTCCCACGTCGGGACCGTCCGAGACTGTTCGTGCCGATAGTGATCCGGCCACACCCGGCGACCAGAGGAGATATCCATCGGCGCCGTCGATCGTTACCGGAATTACCCGGTGTTCCCGGAGTACGCTGTACGCCACCGCCCGGCTTGTCTCGCCGTCGAGGTATACCAGGGCGCGCTCGAGGTTGCGGAAAGAGGTATCAGTGGCGGGACCTCGGTAGAGAAAGGGTTCTTCCGAGTCTTCGTAGCCGCGGTACGGGTTCGCCCCGTAGGACCTGCGGAATCCCGTCTCCCGGGAAAGCACCTGCGCATCGGGGTAAACCTGTTGTACTTCCTCGAAGGAGAGTGTCAGTACCGGTATCATCGCGAGGCGCGCACCGGCGTACGCCCCGGCGATTCCCTCCCCGTCGGCTTGCTGCCACCAGCTCTCGGTGGTCCGGTCGTACATGATCAAGTTGGAAAACCGCAGCCGACCGGACACGCCGAACTCCAGGACATCGTCGGTGCCGGGTGCGCGCCGATCGAACGCTACCGCGGTATTGCAGAGGGGACACCAGGTGACCGCCACGGGCAGGTCCCCGATCGTATCGTTCACGATCTCGTGCCACATAAGGATCTGCAGCGGATAGATACGCGTCGTATCGCCGCGAGTCATCGCCAGGACCGCTTCCTGCGGCGCGATCCACTGTTTCGCCTCCTCCACCGTAACAAACCGGGGATCGTCGATCGAGGGAATGCCGTCTTTCGGTGGTCCGCCGGAGAGGATATCGCTGAAGTCCACGGTACCCCGCGAGAAGTCCGTGGCGAACTCCCGGTCCGCACCGGCGGGAGCTCCCTGGTCGAGATACTCCGGGTCCAGCGTGTCCGGTGCGGGGCGGGCGGTGGTGATTCCGCTGTCTGCCGCAACGGGGGTGCGCGCCGGTGAGACCGTCGTCGAGTCGACCCCGGTCTCGTCCGTGACGGACGGCTCGTCGGTCCGCTCGCGGCCGCCACCGGCCCGGATATCCGGAGCCCCCGCCGTCAGCAGCGTCACACACATCAGCGTCAGAATCGTTTTCTTCGATCGTGTACATCTCATCGTTTACCTCCTCCAGCGGAACCAGGCCGCCATCAGCCGTTCGACCCGGGGTGTGAGTTTCTGTTTCAGGTATCCCGTGGCGGCGCGCTTGACCGCTTCCGATTGCGTCGGGTAGGGATGGATCACCGAGGTTAGAGCGTCTACGCCCAGGTTGTGTTTCATAGCCAGGACGACCTCGGCGATCGTTTCACCGGCGTGCGCGCCGACAACGGTGGCGCCGAGTATCTTTCTGCCACCGCGTTTCGTAATCAGCTTGACGAACCCTTCCGTCTCGCCGTCGAGTCGCGCCCGATCGACCTTGATCATCGGGTGCTGAAACACGTCGACCGCGAGCCCGCGGGACTCGGCAGTCTCCTGGGTGATTCCCACCTGTGCTACCTCCGGGGTGGTGTAGGTGGTCCAGGGTGCGACCAGCCGGGATACGCGGGAAGTGTTCAGATAAAGCGCGTTCTGTACGGCGATCCCCGCGGTGGCTTCCGCGGTATGCGTGAAGAGCATCGGCGCGGTTCCTTCCGGAGGAACCGCCACGTCGCCGGCAGCGTAGACTTTGCGGTTGCTCGTGCGCAGGTGGTCGTCCACCGGAACACCTCCGCGAGCGTACGTCACGCCCGCGGCTTCCAGGTTCAGCCCGTCCAGGTTCGGTGCGCGTCCGATCGCCACCAGCAGGTGGGTGCCTCGCGTGGAACTCTCGGTCCCGTCCGGTTCGCGGTAGTTGACCAGGACGGGATGAACTCCGGACGGTTGTAACGACATCGGTTCCGGGGGCGCCGTTTGCGAGTCCCGATCCCGCGCGGCGCGTTCCACTGCGGTGACCTGAACTCCCAGCCGCAGCGTGACGCCGTCCACGGCGAGTCTCTTCTGCAGAACACGGGATGCGTCCCGGTCTTCCCGGGGCAGTACCCGCGGGGCCATTTCCAGAAGCGTGACCTCGCTCCCAAGCTTGGCAAAACTCTGCGCCATCTCGCAGCCGATCGGGCCGGCGCCGATCACCACCAGGTGTCCCGGAGGATCCGTCAGGGAGAAGATCGTCTCGTTGGTGAGGTACGGTACCTGGTCGATACCGGAGATAGGCGGTGCCGACGCGCGGGCACCCGTGGCGATCACGGCACGGGAGAAGTTCAACTCCCTCGTATCTCCATCATCGCCGGTGACGCTGAGGGAACGTCGCCCCGTGAACGCGCCTGTGCCGACGTATACGTCGACCCCGAACTCGTCGCGAAACCGTTCGGGCGAGTCGTGGCCGCTGATCTCGGAACGGATCCGACGCATGCGTTCCATCACAGCCGTGAACGAAACACGGTCGGCACGGCCTGCGCGATCGTCGTGCCCCGACGTGGTGTCGCCGTGCAACAGACCTTCCCGGTGGAGCCAGGTCAGTTCCGCCGCTGCCCGGGCACCGCGGATTACTCCCTTGGAAGGCACGCACCCTACGTTGAGGCAGTCGCCGCCCATCATCCCCCGTTCGACGAGGGCGGTGCTCGCTCCCAGGGAGGCGGCGATCGCGGCGCTCACCAGGCCCGCGGTACCACCGCCGACAACCACCAGGTTGTACGGCCCGGAGGGACGGGGGTTGTCCCAGTCCGGCGGGTGAACATTGTTGAATAATACGGTGTTGTAATGGTCCCGGGGTTCGATCATCATGGCGCCTCCGCCGGCTGGTTTTGCGTGGGACCGCTCGGTGTCTCACGGTCGTCGTCATTGTGTACGGGTTTCCCGTGACCGATCTCCTCGTGAAGAGACCGGCGAAGCGCTTTTCGCGCGATCCGCGTTACAATTACCGTGACCGCCACCGTCGCCAGGAATCCCACACCGTAGAGTATCCATTGAACTATCCCGGTCTGATGCTCGCCCGTTCCCAGCGTGGCGAGGCTGGCCGCCAGTGATCCCAGGTACACGTACATCACCGTCCCCGGTAACATGCCGATCCACGACGCGAGCAGGTATCCACCGGCGGGAACCGCCGTCAGACCGTAGGCGTAGTTGGAAAGATTGAACGGGAAGACGGGGGAGTTGCGGGTGAGAAAGACGATCTTCCAGCCTTCACGTCCTACAGCCTCGTCGATCGCGCGAAAGCGCGGATTGTTCGCGGCCTTCGCGGCAACCCAGTCTCGAGCGACGTACCGACCGACCAGAAACGCGGCAAACGCTCCCAGGGTGGACCCGATCGAAACCCAGATCGTACCCAGGACGACTCCAAACACCGCGCCCGCACCGAGTGTGAGAATGCTGCCCGGGATAAACAGCACCGTTGCGAGGATATATACAGCAATGAATACTACAATACCGGCAACACCCTGGTTCTGTACCCACGTCATCAGTTGTTGCAGAACGCGGGGGGCGTCGAACCGGATCAGGAGAAAGACCGCGGCCCCGGCAAGGAGGCTCGCTACCAATACTCGGAGACTAAACATACGATTCATGATCGTTAAGCTAATGTTTGCCCGGCGCCGAGTCAATACTTATTGCATATACAAGTGGATGCGCCGGTGTCATCCCGGATGCGCGATCGATATCCCGAATACGCGGGATCAGCTCCAACGTGGCAGGGGTAGAGAAGTGTCCGCCGGTTTTCCGATCGCCACGGGCGAGCACGAGGGTGAGACGATCGCCGTGTACCAGACGGTCATGGCCTGGCCAGGCGTCGGAGGGCCCGACGGACATCGTGCCACGCGCTGCGGCGGAGTTTCTTGAGCGCCGTACGCTGAGCCTGCTTCCACCGCGGTACGCAGGATTGGACGATCGCTTCGCCTTCCTCGGTCAGGCAGTACACCCGGACGCGCCGGTCTTTGGTACACTGGGTTACCGTTACCAGGTTTCGCTTTATGAGAAGCTCCGTGTTCCGCGAGACCGTACTGGGGTCGGCGCTCAGGTTCTCTGCGATCTCCCCGGCAGTCGATCCGGGTTTGATCATGAGCGATACCAGGAGCTCAAACTGCGGGGAGGAGATACTCACATCGCGAAACGCTTCTTCATAGATCCGTCCCACGACGCGGTTGGCGCGGCTCACGTTGGTAGCGACGCAACTGCTCCGTATCCGTGAGAAGTCCGCGGAAGTGTACTGTTTCCGTTCTATCTGATCGGTCGGACGCCGAAAGGTATTCATAATCATTCCTGTTAAAGGTACGCGTTTTTCCCGCTCTTCGGCAACCACGCGCAGGCGTGCTCACGGTACGGAGGACCGAGGGCTCCGTCCCCGTCTCGGAAAGCCGTTGCGCCGGTACTTCGTCGCGAGGCGGGACGAGACAAGCGCTCCGATCCAGCCGAGGCATGAAATGATCCACACGACACTTCCAGCCAGCGAGAAGATATCGCCGTTCCTGAGCGCGGAGATCACAAACAACATACCGGATACGGTAAAACCAAGAAGACCAAGTATATCAATCTTCATACTTGTATCCCCCCGGCTCTGCCTCCAGTTCTACCCCCAGGCCGAGGACTAACCGGTTGACAAAATTAAAGTACCCCACCACGAGTGACGCATCGAGGATCTCGCGGTCCGAGAGTCCCGCGTCGTGCAGGGCGGCGACGCGAGCGTTCCTCCGCGCGTCTCGCGGCACGCCCTGGGTCGGCTCCATTCCGCCGTCCGGCCTCAATGTGAGATCCTCCGCATATCGCTGGAGCGCGCGTTCCCGGTCGGACGTGGCGGCGCGTTCCGGATCTGTTTCCAGCAGATCCAGGCGTTCTTTGTCTTTCCAGAAGTGGGCCAGCGCCGCCCGGTGGTGTGCCACGCAGTACCGGCACCGGTTGGTCGTCGACACAATGACTCCGATCATTTCCCGTTCCGCCCGTGAGAGTGGAGAGGACCCGAACATGATAGTCATGTACAGGTCCATGTGACGTCGTATCGACTCCGGGTTGAGGCTTTGAATCGTGTGTACCTCCGCCAGTTTACCCCGGCGCCCGACCAGGTCCTCGTAGATCTCGGCGAGATCACCGGTAGCCTGATCTCGCTGTATCACGTTGATGTATGCCATAATAGATGCTCCTTCAGCTGATTGTACGGATTGCCGCGTCGATCTCGTCGGCGATCGCCGATGCGTCGAGAAGTTCGTCCTTGAGTTCCGATGGCAGAACGTCCACCGCTGCGCCCAGAATCGATCCGAGCACCATCCTGCGATGAACGTTGTCTCCCCCGGCATTTGCGTTGGCGGACAGCGCGGATCTCACGTCAAAACGGTGCCGCAACGCGAGATACAGAGAGAGCGGAAAGCCGTGTTCCGGGTAGCACGCGGTGGCGAAGACGCCCATGATCGCCTCGTATCCCGTTATACCGTCGGGGAAGTCCTTGAAGAGGTTTTTACGGTCGTAATACCAGTGTACCGGCATAGCCGGCGCATCGCCGACGAATATGCCCCAGAGCGCGTTTTCCACGCGCGTACGCGAGAGTTTTGTCATGGACGCCACGTTTCTACTCCAGTGGTTGATCGAGTTGTTGAACGATCACGAAGACCCGGCCGAGCCGTCTCTCCGAGCCGTCCGTCCCAGATCGATATCTTGACGGATATTCTTTGATATATCAACTAAAATAACGATGCCTGAGCTCAAGAACGCTTCCGACGCCGTTTTTACCGATGTTTCGGCGGTTGTACACAGCCAGAACGAAACTATTTACATGTAGCTACATCGTTAATTGACCATTCACGGTGCGCTCGCTACATTCGGGCGATGAACGGCGGCTATAGGGAGCGACAGGCATGACCGGTGAAACGATAACGTTTCACAACGATGAAGAGCTGGAACTGGCGGCGTGGGCCGATTCCTTCTTGTCGGAACGAGGGGAGGGAGCACGTTCCGCCGATGGAAAACGGTCAAACGTGCTCTATTTATCGTAAACTGCAATAGGGCGCTTGATTATTTGAGCAAACATTACGACTTTACCAACGCGATTAAATACAAAGGAGTTGTTACGTGAAACGGATTATCAACGGGATCATAATACTAATGCTGGTCGCATTTACCGCCACGGCGGGTGGACGGCAGGAAGACGCAACCGGGCAGGACGAGCCGCTGCGTGTCGGCATGGATTTGCGCTATCCGCCCTTCGAGACACAGGATTCCGACGGGGTGCCGATGGGTATCAGCGTGGACGTTGCTGAGGCGTTCGGCGAGTTTCTGGGACGACCCGTCGAAATCGTGGATACCAACTTTGCGTCACTGATCCCTGCGCTGAACGCGGGAGAGATCGACGTGATTATCGCCTCCATGAGTCGCACCGAAGAGCGGGCACGGGCGGTCGATTTCTCGGAGCCGTACTTCTATTTCAAGATAATCAGCCTGGTAAACCGGGAGTTCGCCGAGGAAAAGGGTATCACCGTAGACTCACCGAAAGAGGCGCTCTCGGATCTTCCGGAGACGCGGTTTACCGGAATCACCGGACAGGTTTCGGCGAGTATCCCGCAATCGCTCGGTTTTGACGTGGAGATCGCCACCAACCTGGAGGCGGCGGTTCTGAATGTGGTACAGGGTAGCTCCGACGTCCTTATGATGAGCGCGTTCCCGGTTACGCGCGGGCACCGGGCCAACCCGGAAGACACGATCGTTCTCTGGGATCCTTTTGTCTCCAGCCCCATCGCAATGGGAGTCCGCAAGGGCGAGTCGGAACTCCTGGCGCAGGCGAACGAGTTTGTTGCGAGCATGTCTGAGCCGGGTGGTTTATACGACGAGCTGCGCGCGACCTGGGACGATACGGTGATGGAACTTCTGGGTCGCTACGGTCTTGAGTTCTTCATCAGCGAGGATTGAAGAGAGCAAACCTGTCTATGAAACAGAAGACCGAGCTCCCGCCGGAGCGATCCACCGCACGACGTGAGCTCGGTGGTACCGCCGCTTCCTACGTCCTGGCGATCGCCACGTTCACGCTCTTCGCGGTGTTCGTTGTGTTACGCCAGCGGCAACCTTTCGATCTGAGCACGATCGAGCCATACCGGAACGCGATTGCCGCCGGATTCGGTCGGACGATCTGGGTCTCCCTGGTGGCCCTGGTGGCCAGTACGACGCTGGGCTTTTTCTTCTACCTGCTCTCCACCTCACGGGTTCGGTACTTCCGCGCCTTCACCGACGTGTTCACGGAGATCATTTACGGTACCCCGTTGCTGGTGATGATCATGATCATGGCGTTTGTGATCGGCCCGGCCTTCGGGACGACCAACCGCGCCGCCATGGGGTTTGTCGGTCTGATCGTCTATATCACGCCGTACATGACAAACATCTTCCGTTCCGCGATCGCGAGTATCTCCGGGGAACAGTACCTGGCGATGGACTTGTTCGGGTTCACGCCGTACCAGCGTTACCGTTATATCATCGTTCCTCAGGTCGTACGTATCCTGATGCCGCCGCTGATGAACAACTTCTCGCTGATCATCAAGGGCAGCGCGCTGCTGAACGTGCTCTCCTACCGGGAGCTGTTCTACGAGGTCAGTCTTATGACGAACAATACGTTCCGCTTTGTGGAAGGGTTCCTGCTGATGTGGGGACTATACCTGGTTATCACGATTCCACTTTCGCAGATGACCAAGTGGATCGACAGGCGGTGGGGCCTATGAAGATCGAACTGGATCGGTTGAGCCATTCCTACGACGTGGAAGTACTTCGTGACCTGACCCTCTCGCTGGTCGATTACAAGGCTGTAGCGATCATCGGCATATCCGGAAGCGGCAAGTCGACCTTGCTGCGGATTCTCTCCGGATTGGAGCGTCCTACCGCAGGGGCTGTGCGCGTCAACGGACACGACGTGACCAGCGCGGATTACCGGAAGCAGGTCGGGTTCGTTTTCCAGCATCACGCTCTGTTTCCGCACCTTACGCTGCTGCGGAACATCACCCTTGTGCTCGAAAAGGCGCGTGGATATTCACCTGAACAGGCTGATGCACGGGCAAAGGAGTTTCTCGAGCTGCTGCACCTGGCGGACCAGGCGCACAAGCTCCCGAGGAACGTGTCCGGCGGGCAGGCGCAACGCGGATCGATCGCGCGGGCGCTCTCGCTTAACCCGGAGGTAGTGTTCCTCGACGAACCTACCTCTGCGCTCGACCCGATCCTCACGTTTGAGGTCCTGAGCGCGATCACGGAATTGCGTGATATCGGGAAGGGGTTCGTCCTGGTGTCTCACGTGATGAACTTCGTCCGCGCTTTTGCGGACTACGTGATTTACATGCACGAGGGGCGGATCGCGGAGCACGGAGTCCCGACAATACTCGAATCACCGTGCTCGGTGGAGTTGCGCGACTTCATGGCCAAGGTACCGGACTGCAGCTTCGCGTGAACATGCCGACGTCGTGATATCACTCGCGACGCGTCGGCACGGACGTGTTATAGTCTGCACAAGATGCCCAAGAACGCGTTACTTCCGCGCCTCTCCCGTCTTGCGGTGCCGATCATGGTATCCAATCTCCTGCAGATGACCTACAACCTCGTGGACGCGTGGTTCCTCGGCCGGATCGGGGCCGCCGCGGTTTCGGCACCGGCGATGTCCTTCAGCTTCATCATGTTCCTCGCGGTGTTCGGGATCGGCTTTTCCATGGCGGGGACCACCCTGGTATCGCAGGCGTACGGCGCGGGAAACCGCGACCGGGTTGATTTCTATGCCTCCCAGACCGTGACGATCGTCGGTATTACCGGTGTGATAGCCGGTGTCATCGGATATTTTACCACCCCGACGCTGCTCGGGCTCCTGCAAGCACCGGAAGAAGCGTTCGAGTACGCGCGGGTTTACATGCAGATCGTTTTTGCCGGGATACCGCTGATGTTCTTTTTCTTCATCATGCAGGCGCTCTTCCACGGACTCGGTGACTCGCTTACTCCTCTGAAGATTCAGGTTGGAACGGTGATCCTCAATGTGATACTGGATCCGATCTTCATCTTCGGGTTTGGACCGATTCCGTCCATGGAGGTGGCCGGTGCCGCTACCGCCACGGTTATCAGCCGCAGCGTCGCCGCGATCGTGGCGATCGTCGTGCTGGTTCGGGGGCGTCGAGGCTTACGGATTGTTCCCGCGTACCTCAAACCCAACCGGGCGGCGATCGACCAGTTCATCGAGATCGGACTGCCCAACTCGCTTGGTCAGGGAATCTCGGCCCTGGGGTTCACCGTGCTTCAGGGCGTGGTAAACAGTTTCGGCGTGGCCGTGGTCGCCGCGTTCGGCGTTGCCACGCGGATCATCAGCCTCTTCAACATGCCGGCGATCGGACTCTCCAAAGCGACCGCTGCGCTGGTCGGGCGGGAGCTGGGAGCGGATGATCCCGGGCAGGCGCGTCGAGTGGTCAGGCTCAGCGTGCTCTCGATGCTGGCCCTGATCGTCCCGGCGATGACGTTCACGTTCTTCTACGGAAACTCTCTTGTCCGATTCTTCGTCGACGATCCTGAGGTCATCGCTCACGGAGCGACGCTCTTCAGGATCGTTTCCGTCTCGGTGATCCCCTTCACCCTCTTCATGGTGATCAACGGTGCTTTTGAGGGGGGCGGCGTTACCCGGCCGGTGATGGTCCTCAACGTACTGCGCCTCTGGGGATTGCGTGTACCCCTCGCGTTTCTCCTTTCGGCGCATCCGTCCCTCGGCGCCAACGGCATCTGGATCGCGATGTTTCTGTCCAACATCATCACCGCCTCCGCGGGATTTCTGTGGCTGCGACGGGGGACGTGGTTGAGGAAGATCGAGATAGTACCGCAGGAAACGTAGGAGGTGAGTATGACCGTCACGATACTCATGGAGGATCGCGCGTTTTCTGTCATCCCGACGTACTCGCCCCTCGTTAAAGTATCCGGAACGAGACCGCTCCCCGGGAGATCGGTATTCGCCGGGAGCATACGTCTGACGAGTATCAGTACGATAATGCGGCGTCGACGCTTTGTCGTGTGGTCAGGGAGAACGGGTCATGGGATTTACGTATTTACAAGGTAAGCGATGGGCAGAGGTTACGCGGGACGAACGCTTCTTTTGCCAAAGACTGTATCAGCTGGTGAACGCCGACTCCGTAGAAGCGTTTGCCGTTTACGTGTCGAGGCAATTGCAGCTTGATCTTCCGCTGGACGGGGAGTGGGAGATCGGTTTTGAGGTTTGCTTCTATCGAGACCTCTGGCAGCTGAGGGGTAAGAACGATGTTCTTTACTCGCCAAAGCGTACGTTCGACCTGTGTCTTTTCGGCGAGTCCGTTATCGTAATCATTGAAGCGAAAGCCGCCGGCGCGTTCGACGAGAATCAGAACGAGACGTTCAAGCGTGACATCGATGAAGTCCGGCGGTTGACCGGCCTGGAGCGCGTTGAACTGGTGGGTCTTTGTTCCTCACAGTATATACTCGATCAGAGCGCAGAAGAGACGTTTGGTACCAGCGTTGTCACGTGGAAACAGCTGGCCCGGCGTTATGCCGACGACGAGATTCTCCACCGGGCAGACACGGTATTTGAGCACAGAGAAGCGTTCTCCTCGTACAGTCGTAATGCGGATACGACGATCATCGGCAAGGACCTGGTGGAAGCGCATCAAAACGGAACGCGTCTCTGGGTGGGACGCGGCGGCGGAGTCGACGGGAGCCGCTTCCGCGACGACGTACGTACCGGTCGCTGGCGTACCTTCGCCTATAGTGTAAACATTACCGCGAGTTCCCCGCCCTCACGGAACTACTTCTCTCTTGAGGAGTTCGTTCGAGCGGTCGGAGGCTGAACACTGAGCAAGATGCATCGGGTCTTACGTATGCCCGAAAAGATCGCGGTGAGAGATTCATAATGCGTTCACATGGGAATGTTACGTTTCTATTCTGGAGGATCATGATATGACTCGAACAACTCTCCGCACCGCCGTCTCCGCCACAATCGCGGTTCTTGTCGTATTTACGGGCGTGGCTCTATCGCCCGTCCCGGCAGCGCACGCATCGCCGTTACCAATCCCGCCGCTGTTGGAGTCGTCGACAAACGCTCGCGGGGAGCGCGTGTTCGACCTGCGGGTCCAGTCCGGCAGCCGGACGTTTTCCGGAAACACCCGCACCGAAACGCTCGGATACAACGGGGATTACCTCGGTCCGACGATCCGCGTACGCCGCGGGGAGGATGTTCGTATCCGCGTCCGTAATACCTTGCCGGAACCGACGACGGTTCACTGGCACGGGGCGCATCTACCGGCGGCGTCCGATGGAGGACCCCACCAGCGTATTCCCGCCGGCGGGTCCTGGGAAGCACCCTTCACCGTGGATCAACCGGCGGCGACGCTCTGGTACCATCCGCACCTCATGGGGACGACCGCCGAACAGGTATACCGGGGGTTGGCCGGATTGCTTATCGTCGACGACGATATCAGCGAAAGCCTCGCCGTGCCACGGGAGTACGGCCGCGACGATATCCCCCTGTTACTTCAGGAACGGCGCTTCAGTCGGGGCGGGTCATTTGAGTACCGGCCCTCCATGCCGGATCTTATGCACGGATACGGAGGAAACGCGTTACTGACCAACGGGGCGCTGGAACCGTACATCGTGATTCGCGACGAACGAGTACGTCTGCGCCTGCTCAACGGCAGTAACTCCACGGTGCTGCGGATGACCCTCGACGACGGCGGTTCGTTCCACCAGATCGCGACCGACGGTGGGTTTCTTGAAAGACCCCTGGAACGGCGGGAACTGGTTCTCTCGCCCGGCGAGCGGGCTGAAATCGTGGTCGATTTTTCATTCCGGGATGCCGGGCCCGTGACGCTTCTCGCGGAGAGCACCTCCGGCCGGCGTTACCGTGCGCTGGAACTGCGTCCGGCGACCACCGAGCTTCAGAAGTCGCGGCCGCTCCCGACGCGGCTTGCTACTATTCCCGATCTCGCCTCATCCGGCGTGGACCGGCGGCGCCAATTCGTGATGTCCACCATGGGTCGCGGCGGACGACTCACGATTAACGGCCGGACGATGGATATGAACCGCATCGACGAGGTGGTACAACTGGATACCACCGAGATCTGGGAGGTCTCCAGCGAAGGCGGCGGCATGGGTGGGATGATGGGGGGCATGATGGATGTGCCTCATAACTTTCACGTCCACGGCCTGCAGTTCCAGGTGCTGAGGGTCAACGGCCGCCGACCACCGCCGGAGTTGCGCGGCTGGAAAGACACTGTTCCGCTGTGGCCCGGCGACCGGATACAGATCGTGTTGCGGTTTGAAAACTACACCGGTGTCTTCATGTATCACTGCCACTTTCTTGAGCACGAGGACGAGGGCATGATGGGGCAGTTTGAGGTCCGGCGGTAGCAAACGGGACCAGGCGCTTTCGGGAGCGGGCAGTCGGTGCTGCCGGCGCTCCGGTAGCGACTCGGTCTATCCCAGCATATACTTCAAATCGCTCGTGTACGTGGGGTACGCCCAGGGGAATTCCCGGAACTCCCGTGCCGGAGTGCCCGCCTTGGCCGCCAGGGCGAGCAGGTTGACCAGCTCTCCCGCGTTGGGAGCGAGGATGTGCGCGCCCAGGATCCGGTCGGTCTCCTCGTCGATCATCACCTTGTACATTACGTTGCTCTCGTTGAGCCGCCGGTAGTTGGGCCAGCCGGCGCCGCTGCCGGTGTTTATGCGTATCCCGCCGCGTTCCTGCGCTTCCGCATCGCTCAGACCGAACTGCGCCAGTTGGGGGTACGTGAATACCACCGTGGGCAGGACGCTCAGATCGAGCCGCGGGCGGTCCGCGTTGGAGGTGCTTCCGCGATCGGATGTGGCGGTCCCGCCGGTGTCGGATGCGGCCCCGCCGACGCCTCCGGGCGCACCGTCCGGCCCCACCAGGTCGAGAATGATATTTCGTGCGGCGACGCGCGCTTCCGCGTCGCTCACCGGGGAGAGCTGGATGCTCGCCACGCAGTCTCCGGCGGCGTAGACCGAGGGGACGGAGGTCTTCATCGTCCCGTCGGTGGCGACGCCCCGGGGGCTCGCCTCGATTCCGGCGTTTTCCAGGTCCAGCGTGTCCGTGTTGGGGACACGGCCCAGCGCAGCCAGAACGAGGTCCGTTTCTATCGTTGTCCCGTCGGCGAGGTTGACGGTGAAGGGGCGGGTACGCGCATCCTGTCGGGCCTGTGCTCCCGGGCGGCCGGCATCGCGGGCAGCGCGCGACGCACTGTTACCGCCGTTGCTTCCTCCGTCCCCGTTCGACGTAATCGAGGCCGTCTCCGCGTTAGTGACGATATCGATCGAGCGCGCGGCGCAGCCCCGCTGCAATTCGTCCACCAGGTCCGGATCAAAGCGGTCCATGACGCGGTCTCCGCGCTGGAGTACCGTGACCTCAGCCCCGGCGGCCACCGCCACCGTGGCAAACTCCATCGAGATGTAGCCACCGCCGATAAAGGTGATGTGCTGCGGTAGCACCGGCAGGTTGAGAAAATCGTCGCTGCTGCGGGCAAACTCGCCTCCGGGGATCGGTAGCGGCCGCGGCCGCGCTCCGGCGGCCACCAGGATGCGCTTCGCCCGGATCGTCTCCGACCCGCACTGCACCGTTTCCGCGTCGAGGAAGCGGCATGTACCGTGGAATGTGGTGATTCCCTGCTCGCGGAGACCGTCCTCCGTCCCCCCTGGTACCGCGTCGGTAAACTCCGCGCGCGAGCGCTGGATCGCAGCCCAGTCGAGCCGCGGCTTCTCCACGAACCCCCGTTGCGTCAGCCCGGCGCCCTCCAGCGCGGCATGAGCCGGGACTACCAGGTATTTCTTGGGCTGGCACCCGCGCAAAGCGCACGTTCCTCCGTAGTCGTCGTTGTCCGCGATCGCCACGGTGAGGCCCGCGTCGCGCAGTATTGCCGCGGCGGTATCGCCGGCGGTTCCGGTTCCGATAATGAATACGTCGAAGTTGGTCATTAGTTGGATATACATGAAATATGCAGAAGAAACCAGAGGTTTATGGTCCCGCCCCGCGGCGCGCGTACAATCCCGCGGCGAGCCTCCGATCCCTGGCGCGGGTAGTCTCGATCAGCCGGTGTTTCACCTCATGCGCCGGTCTTATCCGATCGATTTCCGCAAGGTAGTTCCCAGGCGCTCGCACGCCCTCGCGGTCTCCGGGTCATTCTCAAAGCAGCGAAACCGGCTTCCGTGACCGTGCTTGAGCGCCTCACAGTCTTCACGGGTCCAGTGCAGGGCCGGTATGCCTACCGGACAGGTCGCTCCGTATCCGCAGGTTAAACACGGTGGATTGTCGGAGGTGAACAATGCCGTACCGATTATACGAAAGAAATAGATATCCCGAAGATACTCGATGATGTCCGACGCAGCTGGATCCGGAGCCTCTCCTCCAACCGCGACAACCGCCGCAGGCTTGTCACGAAACGCCGGATTGCGGTGATATAACGGGTACAGCCGCTCAAGGAAGAGGTGAGCTGTCGCATTGACCCGGCCGTTGTAGTTAACCCCGCCCATGATAAGCCCAACGGCTGATTCAAGCTCGTTGTAGAGCGGGGCCATGTCATCCTGCTGGACGCACCGCTTACCATGAGCGCAGCGTATGCAGCCGTTGCACGCACCGATCTTCAGATCGGCCAACCGAATGAGCCTGTAATCGTACCCGGTGGCCTCGGCGGTGCGGACAACCATGCGCTCCAGGTTTCCATTCTTTTGCGGGCTGGAATGTACAACTGCAAGCATCGTTACGTCCTTCGTGACATCTGCGACGCCAGTGTAATCGACGCAGGTGCATAAATCTACGGTACGGGCGGCCACCGTTTTTCAGGGTTTCTGGTTTGAACGAAGCGGGTCGGTAATGTATTCTTATTCCATGGAGTCCTGGACTGCACAGATGCGGACCTTTCTCGATCGACGAGCGCACCAACGCCGGGAGGACTGTCTGGATCTGCACAGCCGTGCTGCGGCCGATGCTCAGAGGATCGTTGAGCTGATACGATCGCGCTTCGAGCCGCGGAAAATCGTGCAATGGGGTTCGCTGTTGCACCCCGATTCGTTTCGGGAATACTCCGATATCGATATCGCATTGGAGGGCATCACCGACGCGGCAACGTTTTTCCGCCTGCTCCGGGAGGCAGAGCAGCTCACGTCCTTTGATCTTGATATCGTGCAACTCGAGCGGATCGAGCCGGAGTATCGCGCTTTGATACTCGAGAAAGGAAAGGTCCTGTATGAGCGGCCGCGGTGAGGTAGCCACCCTGGTGGCGGAAATCGAGACCTCCCTCGCCGTAATCGGCAAGGTAGAAGCGTACTACCAGGAGTTCGCCTCGGAATCGCTGAACCGGGAGAGCCCTACCCGGGAGAACAGGATCGTCCTGGCGGAGATCCTTGTAAACTACTACACCGCCCTGGAGAGCCTGTTTCTCAGGGTTTCCCAGGCTTTCGAAAACAATCTCGACGTGGCACGGTGGCACGCTGATCTCCTGGAAAAGATGACGTTGGAAATCGAGGGTGTTCGACCGCGCCTCATATCGGAACAGACCAGGGACGCCCTGCGAGAGTTGATGCGCTTTCGTCACTTCAAGCGATATTACCTTGAATTTGATTACGACTGGGACAAGCTTCAGTTTCTGGAGAAAAAGTTGAACGGATGCCGTAACGAAGTGCTCCGGGAGGTTCATCTCTTTCTCGATCAGCTCCGTGGATAGTGATCCGTATTAGCTGGATTTCGTTCGTGACGACGTCCGGTCGCTTGATTCCCGCTTGTTCTGCAACCCTGCCGGTTTCCGACCATACGCCCTGAATCTCTTTGCCCGCCGACGTAGTTAG
>SLRR01000086.1 GCA_007130865.1 Spirochaeta sp.
AGTTGCCGCCGGGGTCGGAGAACGAGAGCGAGGAGAAATCGTCGTTATCGTCGCCGCCGGGTGTGACATCAAAGTAGCCGCGGCGGACACTCCCGTCAAAGGTGATCGTCGAGACGAGAAAGCGATCTGCCTGTGGTACCCAGAGAATGTCCGAGAGCGCCCGGTTGGAGCTTCCGACCGAGTCCCAGTCGTCTAAATCCCAGGCCGTCGAAACGCCTGCCGCCGTCGTTCCGGCCAACACCGGCGAACGATACACGCCGCCGTTCAGCGTAACCAGGAACAGCCGGTCTTCGCCCGGGACGTACGTGAATGAACCGAGGTTGGCAGGGGTGGCGACACGTTCCAGCGTACCGGCAGTATCAAGATCGCCGACATCAATCACCCACAACCCGTTCCGGGCAACCCAGAGCTTGCCGTCCGCCACGAGCGCTTTCCCGGCGGGGCGGTTTGCGCCGATGTCGTCGCCGTTACTGCCGTCAAACTCGTGGAACACTGCGCTACCATTTCCTTGAGGATCAACCACGAGGTAGCGTTTCCCGTCGCTGTCGGCCATCGTTGCGATCAGGGTGTCAAGCGTGCCGTTCTCGTTGGCGTCTATCCCAACGAGTCCGGTGATCCGGTCTACCTCCGGTTGACCCGCGTCCTGGTCGCCCGGGTCGAATACCAGATTCCAGGAGCCATCGTCCAGCTTGTACAAGCCGTAGTTGTCCTTCTCGCTCTCCCGGAACACCGCATAGAGTTCGGTGCCGTTAATCGACGCCACGTACTGCACCACCGGCCGCGAGGAGGGAGCTCCCGCGCCGGACCAGTCGCTGCCGTCTACCTCGCGGGAAAAGAGCTTGGTTCCGGCTACCGCGTAGTACCTGTCACCGGAGCCGTCCGTATCGGCCCGCGCCACGCCGGCGACAAAGGTGTTGTCCACCAAGTTGTTCGTCCGGACTTTTACTTCCTGCTCGATATCGGCGAATATTCCGGTGGTACCCTGGGTGCAAGCGGCGAGAAAAACCGCCACCAGGGCCGATGCCGCGATGTATCGGAACGCCCGGGCCGCGGTGCTCACGGTGGGAGATTTTTCTGACGGGTGTGCGTGCATGAACGTTGTCTCCTTAGACATGTACCTCGTCTCCTTAGAATCGGTAGAGAACCGAGAGCGTGGTGGCCAGAAAATTACCGAACCGGTTGTCCGAGGAGGGTACCTCCGACTGGTCCGTGTAAAACTGCGGTACCCACCAGTACCGCGCGTCCAGGCCGAACGCCCATTCCGTATTCATATTCCAGTAGAATCCGATCCCGGGTATCACGATCGGGTCGATCTTGAAAGACTCCTCAAACCTGCTGAAGTTCATGCCGGCCGCGATCGAGAGGGGAAACTCCCAGGGATAGGCCCGCAGGAAGTAGGTTGCGCGCGCCGCCAGGGGGATCATGTACAGGGTGTTACGGTTGGGGGTAAACGCGAACATCCCGCCGAACTCGCCTCCCACGGTGATCTCGTTGGTAAGAAACGCGCTCCACAGGAGGTGTCCGGTCCCGCCGAGGCTCAGGTTGGCGTCCTCGATTCCATCCGGTCCACCCGCAAAAAAGAGCGGGATGAACAGCCCCAGGTTGAGAGAAAGCATCTGGTCGCCCAGACCGTAGGTCGGCTCAAAATCGGCGTCATCTTCCTGCGCGACGAGTCCCGATACCGGAAAAAAGGCAAGCACGAATACGGCTATGACGAGGGCGATCGGTTGTCTGTATGTGGTGATCGAATTCACGGGTGCATACTATCACGCAGCGTACGCGCTGACAACACGCCCGGTTTCGGGTACACTGCAGGTATTATGACAGCACAAATTATCGACGGAAAGAAGATCGCCGCAGAGATTCAGGAGGAACTGACCGGTCGAATCGCCCGCATCACGGACGGCGGTTCTCCGCCGGGGCTCGCTGTTGTTCTGGTGGGAGAAGATCCAGCCAGCGTCTCCTACGTCACAGCAAAGGAGCGCGACTGCGAGAAAGTCGGTATCCGCAGCTTCGATATGCGTTTGCCGGAAAGTACCACGGAAACGGAGCTGCTCGAACTGGTGGACCGCCTGAACGGCGACGATCAGGTAGACGGTATTCTCGTCCAGCTACCCCTGCCGAAACACGTGGACAGCAACCGGGTGCTGCAGCGGATCGATCCCGCCAAGGACGTGGACGGGTTTCATCCGCTCTCGCTGGGACGGATGATGCTGGGGCTTCCCTCGCTCCTGCCGTGCACGCCCCACGGCGTTGTTCAGATGCTGACCCGCACGGGTCACGATCCCTCCGGTAAAAATGTCGTGATTATCGGGCGCAGCAACATCGTAGGGAAACCTCTGGCGAGTCTGCTGACGTTGAAACAGGCCGGCGGTAACGCCACGGTAACGGTGTGCCACTCCCGAACGCCCGAGATCGCTTCCCATACAAGGAACGCCGACATCGTGATCGCCGCGATCGGGTCCGCCCGGTTCCTGACGGCTGATATGGTGAAACCCGGAGTCGTAGTGATCGACGTCGGGGTCAACCGCGTGGACGACCCGACCGCCAAACGCGGGTACCGTCTTGTCGGAGATGTCGATTACGACGCAGTTGCTGAAAAAGCTTCTGCGATCACCCCTGTTCCCGGCGGGGTTGGTCCGATGACCCGGACGATGCTCCTCCACAACACGGTGATCGCCGCGGAGCGACGCCGGAATTTCACGGAGGCTTCCTGAGTGGTCGACGTTCAAAGCCAGCCCGATGACCGCCGGATCCCGCTGCAAAAGGTGGGGGTGCGCAACGTATCTCATCCGATCACCGTCCTCGACCGCGACCATCGGACGCAACAGACCGTAGGAGAACTCGATCTCTACGCAAACCTGCCTCATAGTTACAAGGGTACTCATATGAGCCGGTTCATCGCGGTATTCCAGCAGCATGCCGGGGATATTCGTATGCCCCACTTCCTGGACATGCTCGACGACGTGCGGACGCACCTTGACGCGGAACGTGCGTTCGGTGTGCTCCGGTTTCCCTATTTCATGGAGAAACATGCACCCGTGAGCGGGCAGGCAAGTTATCTCAACTACCACTGTTCTTTCAGCGGTATCAGCAGTGAGGTTCAACGGGAGTTTTTTGTCTCCGTGAGTGTGCCGGTGACTACGCTGTGTCCCTGCAGCAAGGAGATCAGCGATCGGGGCGCTCACAATCAGCGCAGTACCTGCACCGTCACGGTGGAGGTGGAGCAGTTCTTCTGGATGGAGGACCTGATCGAGCTGGTGGAGTCGCGCGCATCCTCCGGCCTTTATACGCTGCTCAAACGGGTGGACGAGAAGCATGTCACGGAGCACGCCTACGACCACCCGGTATTCGTGGAAGACCTGGTCCGGGGCGTCACTACCGCTATAGAGGATCGGTTCCGGTTTCCCTGGTTCAGCGTGGAAGCAACCAACCAGGAGAGCATTCACACCCACGACGCGTACGCGTACGTGGAGCGGGGACGCCCCCCGATGGAGAAACCATGCAACTTAACCGTGTGACCGCCGTGGACGACCGTGTCCCGGTAAAAAACGCTCTTGTTAGCGTCGCGGACAAATCCGGCCTTGAACCGTTCGTGGAAAAACTCTGGCGTACGATTCCGGATCTTACGATCTATTCAACCGGCGGGACGTACACGCTTCTTGCAAGCCTCGCGGAGCGCCTGGGCCGTGAGACTCCGGCGCTCCTGCCGCGACTTCGTTCGATCTCCTCCTACACGGGACAACCGGAGATGCAGGGCGGATTGGTGAAGACTCTCGACTTTCGGGTGTACCTGGGATTGCTGAGCGAGCGGTACAACCAGGATCACCAGGCGGACCTGGCGAGGACCGGGGCGGTTCCCTTTGATATGACGGTGTGCTCTTTCTATCCCTTTGAAAACACCGCGGAGCGGCCCGATGCGACGCTGGAGGACTTGCGCTCCAATATCGATATCGGCGGCCCCACGATGCTCAGGGCTTCCGCCAAGAATTACCTCAGGGTTCTTCCCGTGTGCCGATCAGAGGATTACGACCGCGTCCTGGAAGAACTGAAAACGCACGACGGGAGGACGCCTCTGGCGTTCCGTCTCGCTATGGCTCTGGAAGCGTTTCGCTGCACCGCCCGGTACGAGGAGGCGATCACCCGTCACCTGGCTCGTGTGGCAGGTGAAACCGATCCCGGCGAACTCTATTCGACCGAACCCGCGGAGGCCGGCGGAGTGCGCTCCGCCGAGAAAGAGGAGAAGTAACCCTGTGAAAAAAAGCGGCAAGGAAGTGTATCGGACGATCAATCCCGACGACTTCCCGGAAGACCTGGAGATCTCCTTCGGGAAAGGACCGGACCGGCAGACGCTGGTTTACCGGAAAGTTACCTGGGAAATCGACGGCGACCAGCGTGGCCTCCGGTACGGGGAGAACCCGGACCAGCAAGCCGCGCTCTACCGCCCGGTCAACGGCAACCTCCTCCTCGGCGACGTGAAGCAGATCGCCCCGGGACGCGGGCTCACCACTGACGTAGACCTCCTGCAGAGCGGTAAGCACCCGGGAAAAATCAATATCACCGACGTCGACGCCGCACTCAATATCCTGCGGTATTTCACCGACCGACACGCCTGCGTGATCGTGAAGCACAACAATCCCAGCGGCGTGGCCCTGGGGACCGGCCAGACCGAGGCGTACCAGCGTGCGCTCATGGCGGACCGGATAGCGGCGTTTGGAGGAGCGGTGGCGCTCAACCGGGAGGTTCAGCGGGATACCGCGGAAGCGATAGCGGAGTATTACGCGGAGGTCGTGGTCGCCCCGGAGTTCAGCCGCGGCGCCCTGGAGGTGTTCGCCCGGCGCAAGAACCTGCGGGTGCTCCGAATAGGCAATATGGAACGGCTTCAGGAGTACGTGGGGACCCGTTTCGTAGACTTCAAGAGCCTGATCGATGGAGGTATCGTCGCACAGTGGTCGTTTTCACCACGTATCCTGGAGGAGCCGGATCTTGTGCCGGCCCGGACGGAATATCGCGACAGGGAATACCGGATCAACCGGGAACCGACGGATGCCGAAAAGCGGGATATGTGGTTCGGCTGGCTCGTCGAGAGCGGTGTAACGAGTAACTCCGTGATCTATGTCAAGGAAGAGTGTACCGTTTCAATCGGAACGGGCGAACAGGATCGGGTCGGCGTGGCGCGTATCGCCCGGGACAAAGCATATTGGAAACTCGCGGACCGCCTGGCGCTGGAAAGCTCCGGAAAAGGAATCGAGGAGCTGAGTCCGGAGGACCAGGCGATCTATTACGCCGCCGCCGGGGAAGAGCAGGGCGGTCTGCCGGGATCGACGATGGTCTCGGACGCGTTCTTTCCGTTCCGGGATGGCGCGGAAGTGGGACTGCGGGAACGCGTCTCCGCGATCCTCCAGCCCGGCGGATCAGTCCGGGATCACGAGGTGATCCAGGCTTGTAACGAGCACGACGCCACGATGGTGTTCACCGGGCAGCGAAGTTTTCGTCATTGACGTACGTGATATACTGGTAAGCCGAAGGAGCGTGTATGCCCTGGAAACTGTTGTTTTACCTGGTTCTGCTGGGAGTTATCCTTGCTTTTGTTGGACTTAATCTCGGAAACACCACGGATATATCCCTGGGGTTCATCGTGTTCGAAGACGTTCCAGTCTTCATGAGCCTCTTTGTAGCGTTCTTCCTCGGTGTGGCCGTGACGGTGCCGGTAGTCATGCAGAGTTCGTCCCGGAAAACGAAGGAGCGCACCGAACGCAGATCCGACCGAAAGCGCCTCCGGGAAGAGAAGAAAGCCGCCCGGGAAGCGAAAAAACAGGAAAAGGCACAGCAGAAAGAGCTCAAAGCAAGCGCCGGCAAAGCTCGGCTCCCCTCGGAACGGTCTGAATGATCCGACCTGCCCGAATCGCAGCGTTTTTAACGCTCCTCGGAGCGATTGCCGTACTGACGTTTCCCGTCTACGGGGAGGACCACGCGCCGGAGTCCTGGACCGAGACTTTGCGATGGCTCGAAAACAATCCGGAAAGCCCGCAGTTTGGAAGCATCCTGAGACGGGCGGTCACACTTGCCCCGTCCCTGCGCGATCTGGAGACACTCGCCGGGGACTATTTACCGGACGTTCAGGAATCGCGTATCCGTGGTGAGGTATTTCACCGCATCGGACGAGCGTTTGAGACAAGCAACCGCTTTGCCCGAGCGTCCGAGTGGTACGCCGAAGCGATCCAGGCGGATCCGGAACGACTGGAAGCACTCCGTGACCACAGCGCGGTACTGCTGGAACTGGGAGAGTATGACCAGGCGATCACGCAACTGACCCGGGTTATCAACAACGCTCCTGATCGTGAACTTCAACGTCACGCCGGGGTGCTTCGTGCTCGTGCGTTTCTGCTGAAAGGTGAGGAAAACCGAGCCCTGACACACGCGCGCTCCCTGGCGGGGACCACCGCGGAGCCGGAGACGGTGTTCCTTCTCCTGGAGGTGGCCCGTGCGGTAGGTGATAGTGAGCTGGAAGAGCAAACGCTCGACCGGCTTCGCCGGGGCTTCGAGGAGACTCCGGAGCGCGCGCTGTCGGAGCTGCCCAGACTGGACAGGAGCAGAGTTCCCACGGTAACGCATTATCCCGCTCCTACCAGGATTTTCGGCGGTGGCGCGATCGAGGTCCCCCGGCAGCCGATCGTAGAACGGACGGTGCCGGTGGAACCTGTGAAACCGGTAGAGCCGACACGGGGTGAAGATCCCTCCCGGGCGGAACCGGACGATCGCCCGCCCGTAACGGGCATACAGACCGGCAGTTTCCGGGACCGGGAGAACGCGGAATACATGGTTCGCGACATAGAGGACCTGGGGTTTTCCGCGGGAATACGACCGGTTCAAACGGAATCGGGTACATTTTACCGGGTGGTGATACCCGTGGACGAGGACAGTTCCGTAGCGGATGCGCAGGAGATGATCGTTCGTATGAAGGAACAGGGCATGGAAGGTTTCCTGCTCTTCCAGTAGTTCTCCGGCCGGTCAGTTTCCGGCCCGGTCAGTCTCCGATGAGAAACTCTTCCACCTGTTCCAACGTGATCGGTTCACCGCCGACCGACTCGATGCCGTCCACCGTGAGCCGGACCGGTCGCAACACCAGCCGTCGGACGATACGGTCTTCCGAGCGTTGTTCCGAGTAATCCATCGCGTAGCGCGCGTTGAAACTGCCGTTCTGTCCGGGAACGCGGTGCAATCCGTCGATCAGGGCGTCCCCCTCGGCATCCACCACTTTGAGTTCGAGTACCGGTTGCCCCAGGTCGATCACGTTGTATCCTCCGCCCCAGTCGAAACGGTTTGTACGGAACCGGAACCGCGGTTCCTCGAAGAGGAGCTCCTCGTCGTTCTCGTTACGGAACACACCCTGCAGCGAAAACTCGGGCCGTCCCACCTCGTACCGGCGGATCACGCTTTCCTGTATGCCCGAAGTCATGCGCTGGTACCGGCCGTTCCAGTATTCCGCGCCGTCCACGGCGATCCGGATGGAGTCGGTCCCCAGTACGGTGATCGACATCTGTTTACGCACCGTTCGCAGCACCTGGTTGCGGAGATTAACCCAGAGTCCCGGTCCTCCCTCGTACAGCGTCTTGTAGGAGTTGACCCACTCGTACCGCTCCTGCGCGTCCTGTTGGTAAAGAGTAAGCACACCACCGGCCGGATTGAAGTGTGCAAGCTCGATAGCGTTACCCGCCTCCTGTCCGGTAGCCTTGAACCAGGGCCCCTGCAGAAACGCTTCGACCGCGTCTGCATCCGCGTCGTAAAGCGTCCGTAACTGCTCCTGTTCAACCTCGCCGCGGGAGATCTCCGCCGTGGAAACGAGGACATACTGTTCACGGTCCGCGCTCCACCGGAACTCGGACCGAATCAAGTCCAGCGAATCGTCGGATGCAGTGTCCCGGGAATATGTAACGATCGGAAAGCTTACACCGGAACTCTGAAGCGTCCGGTACCCATCGGACCGGCGTTCCTCCACTATTTCTATGCTGCCGTCCGCGGTTTCGCCGAAAATCTGGTAGTACGCGAGATCCGACGCAGCGTTTTCCGCGGGTTCACGGCGAAAAACGTTCGTGGTCTGGTTTCCGTCACTGTCCACACCGATCCCGACGATCTCGTCCTGGTGGTCGCCCACCACGTCCATCGTCTGTACCGAGAAGGAGCGTACCCCCGTGGCGTACGTCTCACCTTCCCAGGTGATACGGAACGCGTTTCGCAGCGGATCGAACTTCGCTACGAGAAGACGGACGCGGTCCGAGGGGTCTTCCCGACGTTTTACGACGATTATCTGCTTGTCCGGTTCACTGAGATCCCGGCTTACATCGTAAGTTGCCAGCAGATTGTAATCATCCGAGAGCTGAACCCGGACTCCGATCTCCTCCTCGTCGCTGGTCTGGATAGCGACCACGGGAGTCTCCGAGCGGGCCAGAACGATTCCCTCGGTCGCGGTGGGAACGATCGCATCGCTCGCGGGTGGAGCAAATGCCGTCGATTCCTCGTCGGCGCCGCACGCGGCGAGTGCGGTAAGAACGATCACAACGAGAGAGAGTGCTCCACCAGAAGCAAGTCGGGTCCGAAAATACATACGCGTCACACTCCGATAGTGCCACAGATCAAGCCTGTGGACAATGCCGGCTTATAACCGGCATACTGGTGTATGGACGCTTCAAACAAAAACGAACAGCCCCCGCGATTCCGTGAAAAGTACAGTTACGACGACGTACTTCTGCAACCGGGCTATTCCGAAGTTCTGCCCGGACAAACCGATCTTCGCGTCGCTCTGACGCCGAGACTCAGGCTGAACGTCCCCGTAATCGCCGCGGCGATGGATACGGTGACGGAACAGGAGCTCGCGATCGTCCTGGCTCTTGAAGGCGGCGTCGGCATCATCCACCGCAACATGCCGCCGGACGCACAGGCAAAACAGGTAGTGGCCGTTAAACGGCACCTTAACTGGATAATTCGCGATCCCGTGACTGTGGGGCCGGATCAGACGATCGGCGAGATCCGGGAGATCGTCGACTTCTACAGTATCTCGGGACTGCCGGTAATTGAGAACGACAAGCTCGTGGGTATCATCACGAGCAGGGACCTGCGGTTTGCCCCGGATAACCGGCAGCGAGTTCGCGAAGTGATGACCGCCGATCCGGTAGCAGAGGTGGGAAACCCCACGATCGACAGCGCTAAAGCGAAGTTCAACGAGCACAAGATCGAGAAGTTACCCGTGGTCGACCATACCGGTCGCCTCACCGGTCTTATCACCGTAAAAGACATGGAAAAACACAGCCAGTTTCCCGCGGCCGCCACGGACGATTCCGGTCGGCTCCTGGTGGGGGCCGCGGTGGCTCCCACCGACGTGGACGAACGATTGGAACGCCTGGTGGAAGCGTGCGTAGACATGGTAGTGGTGGACACTGCCCACGGTGACTCCCGGAACGTGGTGGACACGGTCGGCGTGATTAAGAAAAAATTCCCCGATCTCCCGGTGGTGGGAGGAAATGTGGCGACCTCGGACGGCACGCGGCGTCTTATCGACGCCGGTGCGGATATCGTGAAGGTCGGGGTCGGACCCGGGTCGATCTGTACGACGCGGATCGTCGCGGGAATCGGCGTGCCCCAGCTCTCGGCGGTTATGGACGCGGTAGATGCTGCATGCGATCGTGGTGTGCCCGTGATCGCCGACGGCGGTATCAAGTATTCGGGAGATATCGCAAAGGCACTTGCCGCAGGCGCTCACGCGGTGATGGTAGGCAGTCTCTTTGCCGGACTCAAGGAAGCACCGGGTAAGGAGTTTCTCTACGAGGGGCGGATCTTTAAAGCATACCGCGGGATGGGATCCCTTGCCGCGATGAAGAAGGGTGGAGCCGACCGTTACAACGTCGCCGACGGGGAAGAACCTGTTCCGGAAGGTATCGAGGGACGGGTTCCGTACAAGGGAGAGCTCAAACCGTATCTACACCAGCTCATAACGGGACTGCGGAAGGGTATGGGTTATTGCGGATGTCACGATCTTGCGCAATTGCGGGAATATCGCAACTTCGTTAAGATTACCGCCGCCGGTCTCGCGGAGAGTCACGTTCATGATGTGACGATGGTGCGCGAACCGTCAAATTATTCCCGGAGTTGAAATTTGAACGTAGTAGTAATCGGCGCCCAGTGGGGTGACGAGGGAAAGGGCAAAATCGTGGATTACCTCTCGGCGCAAGCCGGGACGGTTCTGCGGTTTTCCGGCGGGGCCAACGCGGGTCACACGATCGTCGACGGTGACACCACGTACAAGCTTCATCTTGTTCCATCGGGTATCATTTACCCGGAGACGCAGGTGATCCTGGGCAGCGGCATGGTTATCGACCCGGAAGCGCTCTTCGCGGAGCTGGACGGACTGGAAGAGCAGGGTATCCGGTGGAGGGGACGCGTCCTTGTCTCCGACCGGGCGCATCTCGTGCTGCCCAGTCACCGCCAGGAAGACGTGGCACGGGACGAACGGCGCAGTAATCCGATCGGAACGACCGGGCGTGGGATCGGTGTGGCCTACGCCCACAAGGCGTACCGGGAAGGTGTTCGGATCGCGGACCTGGAGTGGGATGAGCACCTGGCCACACTCTCCGGGGAGGACCAGGATTTTCTCCGGCACTGGAAGGATCGGCTTCAGGAGCTTTCGATCGACGTGGCGACATACATGCACGACCACGAGTCCACCTCCGGAGAAAACGTCCTCCTGGAAGGAGCGCAGGGAGCGTTGCTAGACCTTGACCTGGGTACGTATCCCTACGTTTCAAGCGGTGTTTCTTCCGCAGCGGGAGCCCTCAACGGTTCCGGACTCGGAATGAACCGGATAGACCATGTGCTGGGCGTGTTTAAAGCGTACAGCACCCGTGTCGGACACGGACCATTTCCCAGCGAGATCGATGGAACCAACCAGAATGTCCTGGAAGAGCACATCCGGGAGACGGGCCGGGAGTACGGAGTAACCACGGGCCGACCACGGAGGGTGGGGTACCTGGACCTGGTGGCTTTGCGATACGCCTGCAGGACCAACGGCATTGACAGTCTCGCTTTGACACACCTGGACGTTTACGACGACCTGGAAGATCTCCGAACGTGTATCGCTTACGAGACGGACCAGGAAACACTCGATTACTTTCCCGCGTCGATTCCGTTACTTCGACAGGCTCGACCCGTCACCAAACGATTGCCCGGATGGCGGACGCCTATCGGCGAAATCAGGAACTATGAAGATCTGCCCCGGGAAGCACGGGAGTACGTGGAGTTTATCGAGCAGTACGCGGGGGTTCCCGTGAGCATCGTATCCCTGGGATATAAACGGGAGCAGACGATCGTGCGCACACCGGTCTGGGGAGAGCTTCCGTGAACCCCGGGATGGACCGGATCGTAATCCTTGACTTCGGTAGTCAGACCACTCACCTGATCGGACGGCGGATACGGGAACGCGGCGTTTACGCCGAGATCGTCTCCGGCACCGCCCCGGTCGACCAGTGGTTCGACGGGGACGTGCGTGGCATCATCCTCTCGGGTTCGCCCGCGTCGGTTTACGACAGCGACGCTCCTCGTCCGGACCCCCGCGTTTACGAGCAAAACGTGCCTGTTCTGGGTATCTGTTACGGTCTGCAGGTCACGGCTCACCTTCAGGGTGGTGAGATCAGTCGCTCGGAATCACGGGAATACGGTCCCGCTCCCGTGGAAGCGGTCTCGAACTCTCCGCTTCTGCAGGGGTTGAGCTCGCGATTTGTTTCCTGGATGAGTCACGGCGACGCGTTGAAACGTCTACCCTCGGGCGCGCGGGAGATCGCGGTCTCGGGGCACGGCGTCAGTGCGGTGGTGGAAATACCGGAACTCTCCTTCGTGGGATTGCAATTCCATCCGGAGGTGACCCATACGGAGCAGGGAGGTCTGATTCTCGACAACTTTGCGACCGGTGTCTGCAGCGCCCGCCGGCAGTGGTCCGTGGAAAACTACCTGGAGACGCTGCAGGAAGATATTCTTCGCCGGGTGGAAGATCGGCCCGTTCTGCTCCTGATATCGGGAGGCGTGGATTCCTCCGTGGTGGCGGCAACGTTATTGCGAACGCTCAAGCCGGAACAGGTGCACCTGATGTACATCGATACCGGTCTGATGCGTAAGAACGAATCGGTGGAAATCGGCGCTGCGCTGAAACGACTCGGTGCGCGTCACCTCTACCTGGTGGACGCGGAAGAACGCTTTCTCACGGCCCTGGCGGGCGTGATCGATCCGGAGGAGAAGCGCCACATCATAGGCGACCTCTTCATCACCGTGCAGGAGAAGGAGGTCTCCCGGAGACTCACGGGAGAGTATCTGCTCGCTCAGGGAACGCTCTACACGGATCTGATCGAGAGCGGTCACGGCACGGGAAACGCTGCAAAACGAATTAAAAGTCACCACAACGTGGCGAGTCCCCTGGTTCAGGCAAAGCGCGAAGCCGGACTCGTGGTGGAACCCCTGGCGGCGCTCTACAAGGACGAGGTACGCGACCTGGGACGGCTCCTGGGCCTTCCGGAAGAGATCGTCGGGCGTCACCCCTTTCCCGGTCCGGGACTGGGCGTCAGAATTCTCGGCGAGGTAACGCAGGAGCGGTGCGTTATACTCCGTGAAGCGGATGCGCTCTACGTTCAGGCGCTGCGCGATGCCGGTCTCTACGACGAGATCTGGCAGGCCTTTGCGGTACTGCTGCCGATCCGGTCGGTCGGTGTAGCCGGAGACCGACGCGCATACGGCGACGTAATCGCGTTACGGGCGATCACGTCCCGCGACGGGATGACCGCCGACGTCTATGGATTCCAGCCGGAGTTTCTGAGAAACCTCGCGGCAAGCATCACCAACCGCATCCCGCAGGTAGGTCGCGTAGTCTACGACTGCTCCGGAAAACCGCCCGCAACGATTGAATGGGAGTAAACCGGCGAATCCTCTCTACCGCGGTAGATTCAACCGCGGTAGATAACGTCGCGTCCCAGCGTGCCTGCCAGCGATTCCAGATATCCCTTCACCCCGATCCGGTCCCGCTCTTCCCGGCAGAACTGCAACGCCGCCTCCAGATCGACCCCGTCCTCCCGCGCCCCGGCACCGTCGGTACGCAAAGCGTTCTCGATGTAAGCGATCTCCCGGTTCAGGAACTCCTCTTCCCGCGTGCGGTATGCCTCGAGCCGTTGCTGGTACCATGAAGCGTTCAGAACATGCTCCCGTTCAAAAAGCTTGCGGAACTCCCGGTCCGAAGGAGTCATACCCTGCCAGGAACCTTCCGCCATCGTATAGATCAACGCCTGCAGGGGCGGAATCGCACCATTTACGCTTCCATCGTCGATGTAAGCCTGCGCCACGCGCTGCTGTGTTTCCACGATATTATTGATCCCGTCCACGAACTCGTCCATGCCTTGAAGCTCCGGTTTGAGCATATCCTCGGTAAACACTACACCCGGTGAGTCGAAGACGCGTCCAAAGAAATGGACGCCGAACTCCCTGGTCGCGCGATAGCCCAGGCGACTTGCCGGGACGGTCATTCCCCGATGCTCGAAGTCGTGCAGCGGCTCGAAATAACCGTTCTCGATCAGGAAGCGTGGATCCCTCTCCTCCGGGGTCAACCTCGACCAGAGTTCCGGAATCAGCAGGCTGATATCGTGTTCGACCTTGTACCGGGCTCCAATATAACCGGCGGCGGTGGTGAATCCGTGGTAGCCGGTCAGGATATACGAGAGCAGCGCGTTATTGAGGTCCGATGTGGCCACAAGCGCGTTGAAGGGACCTTTGGTAAGGGCTCCCTCGGAACCGGCTCCCGTCGTGGATGGAGACTTGCCGGTGAGGCTGGCGATGAAATCCATAAACAGCTCCGGTAGTTCCTGGTAATGGATCGGTCCGTAAACCGCCAGCGGCCGGATACCCGCCTTGTAATCGGGGGGATTGTTCCGACGGCCCGGCAGCACCGCGTTGATCGGATGATATACCGGCCGATCCGCGGGGATTTTGCGGTATAACCGTGCTCCCACGTCCGCCAGATAACGGTCGATCCGGCGGAGCTGCCCCGGATCGGTCTGCAGATACCGCGGATTTTTAGATGGTGCTCCGTCGACTAACCGCGGCTGGGAAGACAGCGCAAAGAAACGGCAATCCTCGTCCTCCACGACGCTGCGGATAAGATCCTGTGCCGGAGGAGTATACTCCGTGAACTCCAGGGTTCGTTCCAGGAACTCCCGCGCCCGCTCTCGGGGAAAAGGCTCAAAGTTGGAAAGAAACACCGGTGGTGTCGACAGGTCAAACTCAGCCTGCTTGTCGTATCCTCGGTTCACCGCCTCGTCCGGCCGCTGGAAAAAACGGAACTCGCAGTTCTCCGTGAACTTGATGCTCGGGTTGCGATACTCCTCGTTGACCCCCTGCAACCACTCCGCGGGAACAACTACGGAGGCGGAAATATCGTCTTCCCACTGTACTTTGCGGGAGGGGACGAAGTCCTGCCGGACTTTGTGCGTCCATCCCGTGCCGTCGTCGTGCTTTCCTACCCGAAGGTAACTCGCCACGACGGGACGTTCCATGAACTTCAGGATGTTTCCCGGTGATCCGTTTACCACGTCGACGCTGAACTTGTCCCGCCAGTTGTCACCCCATTCATCCTGGTAATAGCGTTTCACCAGGAATACCAACGCCTTGATACGGTGAGGAATCGCGGTAAGCCACTCGTTGAACCGGTCGTTGTTCTCGCTGCTTGGAGTCAGAAGTTTGATAACACTGCCCAGGCTTCGTTTTTGTGAGAGTACCGACCGGCTCCGGTAGTTCTTGCCCGCAGGCGGGTTACGAAAACGGTCGCTGTAATCGCGGTTGATGATTTCCGCTACCTTCTCCATATCCTGCTCGTAATCGGCGATAAACAGGGGGGTAAAATGGATTGCATCCCAGATCGACTTTGAGATCTCAGACTTACCGCCCCCGGATACGGTACACGGTTTATGGCAGAGCGTACCCTCCGCAACCGTACCGATCAGGCGCCACGTGTTTGAACCGGGGTGTTGCTCCATCGTGATCTTGTAACCAGTGGGATGGATATAATACCGGCCGGGTAGAACCCGGAGAAAACGGTTCTTACCGGTTTTATCGGTCCACGTGGCGGTCTGATCGTCGAGGTTTATCTCGGCGTTTTCGGGAATGTAGTAGATCTCCCGGTGCCGTCGGTCGATACCGTATCCGTCCGGGTGCATCTCCACCGTTTCGCCGAGTATCGTTTTCAGGTCCTCTATCGTGTGGCCCCGGGACTTGAGGTTGGTATCGGGGACAAACTTCATCCCCAGGTTGTAACTGGGAAACGCCAGGGCACCACCGGCGTGCTCCTCCTCCGCCATTCCGAAAAGGTTGGCGGAGTAGCTGATCTGCGTTTTTACTTCCTTTTTGCTGTACCCGAAGTAATTGTCCGCGATCAAGGTGACCATGATCCCCCGCTCGTCCCGGGCGGTGATCTTGAAAGGAGTGCCGTCGTTGTAGAGCTCCTCCGGGTCGCTCCAGCACATCCCGTCGCGTTTCTCCCGGTCCGAGGCGGAGTCAACGTGGGGAAGACCCAGGTCTTTCTTCCTGAGCGTCGTCAGGTGCGTCGCCAGAATGATACATCCCGTGTGTCCCGTCCAGTGGGCCGGATCAAGGGCACTGTCGTTCCGAGGAATATAGGGATCGCCGGCATTGCCGAAGATCGATTCTACAAAATCAAGGTTTGACACGAGGTTTCCCGGAGCAAAAAAGCGGATCTCCATGTAACGTTCCCGGAGAACCCCCGGTACCTCGGGCTGCACCATCGGTTTGAGGAGCAGGCTGATAAATCGTTTTGCCGGATCCGCCGTTCCCGCTGTGAATGGAAACGCAGCCAGTTCATCCGGCGGATTCAACGCAGCTTTCAGCAGCCGTGCAAACGCAACTTTTGGAACCTGCTTCTTATCGGGCGGGACCGGCAATCCTCCCTGGGCAACGTGAAAAACACCTTTGGTTGTACGTCGGTCGTGCTTTGGGTTATGGAGTACGCCCTGTTTGATCCGGTAGGAGTGAACGATATCGGTGTGAAACTCATCCGCTTCCGGTGGCAGAGAAAGTTCCCGGGCCAGGCCGTACTGATCCAGTACAAACGTGTTTCCCGGCAGGCGCGGCACGCTCTCGCTATCGTCCAGATCTCCCAGGTAATCTTCAAGGTAACTCTGAATCCGCTGATCCGCCGGGGGCAGGTAATTATCCAGGAGGCGATTCTTCTGCCGGAAGTTCCGGACCATCCCCTCCGTGAGCGCGTTGGAGTATTCGTCCTCCTGGGGCACTGCCGAGAGACCGTGCGTGGCGAGCTTGAAATTGAGGTAACTGATTACCTGCCGGCGATGATCCCGATGGTGGTGCGGAAAATCCAGCCCCACGTCGATCGACTTGTATTTTTTCATTTGTTTTATCTGTTTCATTTAAATGTTTCCTGGTGTAGTTTATTCCAATCGAGATCGTTCTCGTCCAGTGGAGGCTTGTTCTCCGCGGGTATACCTATTCCGATAATCGCTTCTACATCGAATCTTCCGGGAACACTCAGTCTACGACGCACGTACGCGGCGGCTGATTCCCCGTCCCGGTGCGAGCGGTTTCTGATCTGAACCCAGCACGCTCCCAGGTTCATGTCCGTTGCCGCAAGCAGTATGTTTGACGCCACGATCGAACAATCTTCCACCCAGACGTCGGATTTCTCCGTATCCCCGAGAATAACGACTCCCAAAGCGACACCGGCGAGCAACTTCGCGCCGTGTTTAGCTTCCGAGAGATACTCCAGCGTCTTCCGTTCCCGCACCAGAACGAACTCCCAGGGCCGGATATTCCTGGACGAGGGAGAGAGGAGGGCGGCGGTCATGATTCGACGCACCTGCTCCTCGGTGAGCGATTCGCCGGTATAGGATCTGATACTCCGTCGCTTTTTTAACAGTTCGATAAACATTTACGCTCCCAGGATGAGACTGTGGTATAGCTGATAGTATCACGGAACGGTGGGGTCCTTACCAGTAGACGGGACGCTTGGATCTCCGTAAAGCACCTGAATTCCGGCCGGTCGTACATAAAAAAGGCCCCGTACAAACATACGGGGCGACAAGTAAAAATGGAGGTGGCGGGAGTCGAACCCGCGTCTTGAAGTGCCGGCGAAGCGCGTCTACAGGTTTAGTCCGTGCTTTTTAAGTGTCGGCGATGTGTTTGGTGCGCGGACAGACCGGACACCGCCCTATTCCGACATTAGAGTCCCACCGGATGGTCGGAAACAACCGGCAGCAAGCCCTGGTTTCTGTCAAGCAACGGGCCGCTCAGAGCGGCGCAACCCGCGCCCGCCCGGGCTACTTACGCAGCAACCGGGAGAAAGTCTGCTTCTTCGGCAGATAAAAAGGTGCCAATCAGGAGATGGCGCTCCACCTGCAACGA
>SLRR01000275.1 GCA_007130865.1 Spirochaeta sp.
CCGGCACTGAGTACCGCACCCGCGATACCCCGGGCTTCCCCGAAGTACTCGCCGTACTCCACGAAGTCCCGTCGCTCCGTCTCGATTACCCGCACCGGTATGGCGCGACGCTCATCGGTACGCTCCGGTGTCCCGCTTTCCAGAGCCGAGACAAAACCGGTCCGCGCGCCTATTATCATAAGAACGGTGGCAGCGCCGACCGTCAGTACGGTCATACCGAAGATCAGTCGACGCCTCTTCCGCATTTGAACCTGCGTATCAGGTTTAACCATAGTTCCTGCCTTTTCTCTGGTAAAGGGATTCTCTGAGCAGCGGGTGGAAGTATCGACGTTACTACGCCGTATCGTCCCGGTTACCGGAGTAGAAAAATATCGCGTTTGCCGGTTTTCGTCTATCATTAACTAACGTGTACGTCATCCGGAATTCTCCGTAATTTGCTGTGGCAGACGTCGACGGGATCGTTTAGAATTTGGAGTATGAAGACGAAACGAAGCGACCACCGGTACACGGAAGACATCGCACGGGAGTATGAGCTGATTACGCTCGCCTATCCGGACTTTGAGGCGTTCCAGGAGCGGATGGTTGAGGGTATCGACTTCAGCGGTGCGGGCTCGGAGCGGGAGGGACCCTTCCGCCTTCTTGAGATCGGCACCGGCGACGGCTTCGCCACGGTGAAGCTCGCCCGCGCGTTGAACCGGGCCCAGGTCTCCGGGGTGATCACGAGTATCGATATCGACTCCAGAATGATCGAGAAAGCGCAGGAACTGCTCGATGAACACGTGGGCAACCACCACGTACACTTTCTAGCGTCCGACGCGCTGGCGTATCTGCAGGATGAACCGGAGGGAAGCTTCGATGTTGTCGCGACCTCGTTCACGCTGCACAACTTTGACAACGCCTACCGCCGGGAGGTGGAAACGCAGATCCACCGTGTACTCCGCACGGGAGGACTCTACACCAACGCCGACAAGTACGCGCCGGAGGGACAAGAGCAGTTTGACGCGCTCGCCCACCACGTGGACGAGTTCTTTACAGCGTTTCTTTCCCGGGGCAAGACGGAACTGCTGCGGAAGTGGGTAATTCACAACATCTCCGACCAGTCTCCCCGGCACGTGATGTTCGTGGAGGAGACGATCACACGGCTCAAGGAACTCGGGTTCCGCAAGGTCGCGATAGATCCTCGCCAGAACCTGCAGGGTCTTCTCCGGGCGTTCAAGGGTTGACGACCGGCAACGGTAAAATCGGGATCGCCGTTGCGGGATACGGCATGATCGGCCGGATCCATGCGATGGCGTACCGGGAGCTTACCTTTATCTACCCCGGCCTGCTACCTCAATCGGAACTAAGGTCGATCTGTACGGCCCGACCGGACACGGCCCGGGCCGCTCAGTCCGAGGCGGGATTCCGGTATGCTGTAACCGATCCGCAGGAACTGGTCCGCGACCCCGGGGTACACGTAGTCGACGTCTGCCTGCCGAACAACCTGCATCGCGCCGTGGCGGAGGCTGCCCTCGCGACGGGTAAATCCGTCTATTGCGAGAAACCGCTCGCCGGGACGATCGATGATGCCCGGGCGATCAAGGCAGCGGTCGATGAGGCCCGTAAGGCACGCCCCTCCGGGGCCTCAGGCAACGCCGCGTCCGGGTCGGCCCGGTTCGGCATGGTGTTCCAGTACCGTTTCCTTCCGGCAGTATTAAAGGCCAAGGAAATAATCGACGCTGGACGTCTCGGTCGGGTATACACCTACCGGGCGGAGTACCTCCACACGGGATACCAGGACCCGGACCGCCCCTTGAGCTGGCGGATGCGGAAGGATCGGGGCGGTTCCGGCGCGCTCGGTGACCTGGGGTCACACGTGATCGATCTTCTGCGCTACCTGCTCGGGGAGTTTGAGAGCGTGCAGGGACACCTGGAGACGTTCGTGAAGGAACGTCCCGTCTCCCTGGGAGCGCGAGAAAGAGGCCCCGTCACGGTGGACGATGCAGCGTGGTTCCGGGCGCGCATGGCGGGAGGAGCGGTTGGTACCGTCGAAGCATCACGATTCGCCACGGGTACGCTGGATGATCTTCGGTTCTGGATCTATGGTGAGAAAGGCGCGCTGCACTTCAACCTGATGGACCCCAATTACCTGGACTGGTTTGACGAAGCGGACCCGAACGGAACGTATGGTGGGGAACGCGGATGGCAGCGCCTGCAGACCGTGCAGTACTATCCCGGCGCCGTCACGCCGCCGGCGCGCGCTCCGATCGGATGGCACCGCGCCCACGCAGAGAACCAGTACAGGTTCCTGAAAGCGATCGCGGACGGACGAGAACCCTCGCCCGGAATCGTCGACGGCTTGCGCACTCAACTGGTCATCGACGCGGTGGAACGGTCCGCCGCGTCCGGTGGCGGCACCGTCCCGGTGGAGCTGGAGTAGTCGGAACGGCTGGATCCGCTCTTCCTTTATCGCGGGGGAGCGGACGGTGACAACCACGTTTCGTACCCCCTCGTACCTAGTCGTACCCCCTCGTGCCCCTCGCGAGCCGTCGTGCACAAAAATACACCTTCTCCCGTTCTCTCAAAGTTCCACCATGAGCGCGATCCCCAGGTGCCCCAGGTAATCGGTGTACTCGTACCAGATCTCCCGGGAGTAATCGGGAGTGCCGCGGTAACGGTCCTCCTGGAGTCGCGTCATGATACCACCGGTCGCTTGGAGCGAGAGTCGATCCGTGATCGCCCAGGATGCTTCCAGCGTGGCGCCACCGTAGGACACAGCCGTCTCCCGACTGAAGCGGTTGTCACCGCCGGCGTACACAGTCCCGTCCGCCCGGCGGTTCTCGATATCCCAGAGTTCGTAGTCCATCATAGTAACGCGCAGACCCGGTCGCACGCTCACCCGCCGATCCCGGAGCAGGCGATATCCCAGGTCCAGGGAGAACGCGCGGTTGAGCCGGGGTCGCGCAGTAAAGTATTCGTCCTCCCCCACGTCGTCGGCCACAAAATCGTAGTTTTGTCGGGAACCGGAAACTCCCCGTTCACCCAGAGGAACACTCCCCTGGATCCCCAGCTCCAGTCCGAAAGGAAAACGCAGGACCGCGGGGAATACCGCCTGGAAACCGCTTATCTCGTCGTCGCTCGTGCGGAGCCACTCCACGCCGGACCCCAGGGCAAGGCGCGGGGCAATACGGGTTCGTCCCTCCGGACCTGATACGCCCCGGACGCCCCCGATACCGCCTGCACTGCGGGAGATCCATTCCGCCGGAGGCGCCTCCTCCGCGAGCAGGCGCGGCGGAGTGCCTGCCAGGCGGATCATCACGCCCAGATCGACACCGGCCACCGGCGGTGCCTCGCCGCGGGCATCGACGCCGATCTGGTTGTTCAGTCCGAAAGCGTAATCGGTGCCCGCCACGGGGGCAGGCATCATGAGATGCCCCCGCGCAAATGCCGTCGCGGCAGTCCCGGGAAAGGACTGCTCCACCGTCACGCGGGGTATCACCATGAGCCCGCCGCTTTCCACTTCATCGAAGCTGCCGGCGCCGTCCGTCTCGAGACGAGCATTGTACAACCCGGCACCGACCCCGAGTCCGGGTTTTATAAACCAGCGATCGGTGAGCGCCAGCCGCCGGCCCAGCGTGAAGACCAGTCCCAGCGGCGTCGTACGCATCTCCAGCGTACCCTCGATCTCCTCGGGCGGTTCTCCGCCCGCGTCTTCCCTGTGGTAGAGCCACCGGGAAGCAAGCACTCCCTCGGTTGAACCCAACCACATTTCCAGACCGAAAAACAAACCGGTTTTGCGGGCAAGCTCCAGGCCGGCACTTATAGAGATCTGTTTCGGGACCTCCCTGGCGTAGGCCGATCCCACGAGCGTCGAAGCGCCGGCGGACCCGTACAGGGAGACCCCCCATCTCGATCGAGTCTCCTCCATATACGCCCGGAACGTCCGCAACCCCGGTGTCGCGGCGGTCACCGTGGCCTCGTCGCCGCCCCAGGCGTACCCAACACCCAGGTTCAACGTCAACGCGGTGCTGCGGGAGATCGACCCGGAGAAGGGGATTTCGAGATCGTTTTCGTCGCTGTCGGTTCCGCGAAGCGTCACGTCGTACTCCGTCTCTCCTGGAAAAAGCACCATCCAGCCGAGCGTGCCGTACAGGAGAAATCGCCGGATCGTCACCTCCAGGGGTAACTCAAATCCCAGAGATCCAACCCAGAATCCGTCGCCGTACTCGTAATCGTCGTTGTATATAGCACCCACCTCGTCGTAGGTACCTACCAGGTCGCCGTCGATCTCCGCCGCAACAAGCCGCAGATCCCGCTCTATACCGAGCCGTACGGTCGGAATCACCGTGAGCCAGTCGGCCACGCGGAACCGCCACCCGTACCCGGCAAAGACGCGACGGAACTCAAACGGCTCAAAAGAGAGCGGCAGATCCACGTATTCCTCGGAAAACCGGTAGGGGTTGTTTCCGTCCGGCCCTTCCGAAAATCGGGCGATCTCGCCGGACACCTCGTACCCGAGCGTCGCGCTGTGAGTTGAGCCCCAGTCGTACCGGAACTGCAAACCCCAAGTACCGACCAGATCGTCCCATTCCGGGCGAAACTCGCTACCGAAGCGAAGCGCCAGGGAGTACACCTCGTCGCGGCCGGGATCCCACCGGGACCAGCGGTATACGCGCCAATCCAGGGGGATTTCCGCGGGCGTGTCGACCTCCGTAATCTCGGGTTCCCGCGGATCTTCCGGCTCTGGTTCCGGTTCCTCCACGATCTCGGGTTCCGGCTCCGTGGCCGGCTCCGGTACCGCCAGGAGAAACCTCAGTTCCTCCCGGGCGCCCTCGGTCACGGTAAACCGCGCTGTCGCGGCGGTCAGCCCCGCGCCCGGACCCTCGAGCGCCACGATCTCCACCCGCCGGTTTCCGACCAGCACCCGTTCCAGCGTAGCAAGGTTGCTCCCGGCCACCTCTCCGTCGAGGTACACCA
>SLRR01000290.1 GCA_007130865.1 Spirochaeta sp.
AGGCCGAACATCGGCGAGACACGACCGATCTGCTGCAGCAGCAGGAAAAGGGCAACCACGGCGAGCATATTGGGAAACACCTGGACGATCATGATCGAGTACAAAGCGCCACGTCGCCCCCTGTACCGAAACCGTGAAAACGCATACGCCGCGAGTGCCGTCAACGTGACGACAAGAATCGCCGTTGTCCCGGCGATCTTAACGGAGTTCCACATCCACAGGAGAAAGGGATGACGGGGATTCGTGGCAAGCGTAATGAAGTTATCCACGCTTGCCCCCGCCGGGATAAGTGTCTGATTTACGAGTGTATTGAGCGGACTCAACGCGGAGGCCACGATCCAGACGACAGGATACAGCGCGTACACGGTCGCGAACGATGCGAAGACAAACAGAGCGCTCCGTACAGCGATTCTCCGGACCGGGACCGGACGGACCGTGTTTCGTCGTACTGTGCGAGTGGCCGGCGTCGTTCCATTGCCTCGTTCAAACATTCTCGGATACCTCGTCAAGAATACGCGTAAAGCGAAAATTGATTGCGGTCAGCGTGGCGATGATCAGAAAGATGATGACCGAGATCGCCGACGCAAACCCGTACTCGTTACCCCTTCCGCCGGAGAACGCCAGGCGATACGTGTAGGAGATCAGGATATCCGTATGACCGGCGGGAGTGCCGATACCTGCCTGGGGTGGCCCTCCCTGTGTGACAAGTTCGATCACGGCGAAGTTGTTGAAGTTGAACGCGAACGCACCGATCAGGAGCGGCCCCACCGAGAGAAAAAGCAGGGGCAGGGTGATGCGAAACAAGCGGTTGATCGGTCCGGCGCCGTCGATCGCCGCCGCCTCATGGAGTTCAGCCGGAATGGACTGCAGCGCGCCGAGACTGACGATCAGCATGTAAGGGTATCCAAGCCAGGTGTTGATAAAGATTGTTGCGACTCTAGCCAGGGTGGGATCACTGAACCATCTTGGTGACACGCCGATGATCGATTGCAACGCCAGATTGAACGGACCGTACAGCGGATTCATCAATCCTACCCATACGAGCATGCTGATAAATCCGGGAATCGTATACGGCACGATCAGGAGCGATCGGAACATTCCCCTCAGGGGTAATCGAGTATCGTTTAACGCCAGTGCCAGGGCCAGGCCGAGTGTAAACGTAAGAACGACGCTGGAGGATGCGAATACGATCGTCCAGAGAAACACCCGCAGGAAGGGCCGTCGGATACGTTGATCCGTTACGATTCGCAGATAATTCCCGCCACCTACCGCCGTGACAAAGCCGGGAGTCAGTCGACGGCCGCTTTCCGATCTGAAGACACCATTCCGTGCGTGAAAATACTCACCGCTGGAGTATTCGATTATAACGTCCCGGTCCGGATCGTACAGGTGTGACGGTCGTGCGAGCACCGCCGCGTCGAGCGAGCGGATCCTCAACTGGTAGTCTCCCGCCATCGGCTCGCTCCGTTGGATCTCGTCCAGGTGTCGGACCGCCTCAACACGTCCGATTCGCGAAAAACCGTTCAGTTCCTCCGGAACGTCCGGGTCGATCGGGACGAGACCTTCCTCCGCGTCGACAAAGTATACGGACCCTTCCGAGTCGGTGAGGACGAATCGGTATTCCCCGGCGGGATTGCGGTACGCGAACCAGACATACCGGGGAGCTTCATCCTCAACGATAAAATTCGACGTTATCCGTTCGATCGCCTGTTCCTTGCGCAGCAGGTGACCGTCGCCGTAGTTCGTAAACGAGATATACACCGTGTAGACCACCGGATAGATCACGACGAGCAACATCATCAGGAAGCCCGGGACGATCCAGCGCCAGGGATACAGGGAACGGCGCAGCATCACCCAGTCGAAGAGGGCGACGCAGACCGCGACGGTGATCGCGGCGGGCGCAGCGTTGTTCAACACCAGGGACCGGGAGAAGACCAGACCCGCTCCGTTCAGTACTACCAGCGCGGAAATCCACGCAACGCTCACCCGCCGCACGGAAACTCAGTTCTCCCGTCGAGAAATCCGTTCCCGAACCTCGTGCGCCGCATCGCGCATCGCCTCGGCCGGATCCTGTTGCTGCTGAAAAATGAGCACGATCGCGGATGACCACGCTTCCCATACGGCGGACATCTCCGGAATCGCAGGCATCGGATCACCGTCGGCGGCACTCGACGCAAAAACGGCAAGGTCCTCGTCGTCTACGTCGCCCTGCAACGGAAGCCAGGCGGGTGCGTTGGGCAGTGCTTCGTACAACTCGCTCATCGCCTCGTCGGTGGCCATGAAGTCGGTCAGAAAAGACGCGGCGAGCACTTTGTTCTCGCTGAAGGAGTTGATCATGAATCCCTGAACGCCCACAAACGGTCGTGCCTCCCGGGTGCCGGCAGGAATCTTCGCGACACCATAATCGACGCCGGACTCGCGCATTGCGGTCAGGGCCCAGGGGCCGGTGATCAGCATCGCACTGCGTTCCGTGTGGAAAAGATTCATCATGATCTCCCAGTCAACGTCGTCCCGGAGGAGCCCTTCTTTCACCATGCGATCCAGTCGCCGTGCCGCTTCGATCGCGCCGGGACTGTCGAGTCCTACATCGGCCGGATCATAGCTGCCGTCGCCATCCGTACCGAACACGTAACCACCAAAAGCGGTGAACAACGGGTACGTGTGGTAAGGATCGCCCACTTGCAGAACGTACCCCTGATCGACACGGCCTGCCTCCTGGAGGGTGCGTGCAATCGCTTCCAGCTCATCCCACGTAGCGGGAGGTTCCGGGACCAGTTGTCGGTTGTAGTACAGCGCGATCGCCTCCGTGTTGTACGGCATGCCGTACAACGTTCCCTCGTAGGTGAACGCGTTCAGCGCGACCGGATCAAACCGGGTTGCCTTCGGGCCGAGATCCATCGGCTCCAGGAGGCCGTTCTCCACGAGCTCACCGAGCCAGTCGTGCGCTCCGATTATGATATCCGGTCCCTCTCCGGCCGGTCCGGCTACTTTCAACTGGTCTCGAACGTCACCGAAACCCATCTGTTGCACCACTACGGGTACGCCGTACTCCGCGGTGAAGCGCTCACCGAAGCGCTCCAGGACCGGTGCGCGTCCCGCATCCGCCCAGACCACGAGTTCCGTGTCCGGAACGGCCGGTGACACAGGCGCCTCTTCCTGCCGTCCACCGGCAAACGCCGTCACGGATACGAGGATCGCCATAACAACGACGATCGATCCTGCCTTGCGAACATTAATAGACATCGCGTCCTCCTTCTTGATCGTAACTTCCCGCGTCGAGCGAGCAACATTGTTGTACAACGTGTACAACACATGACTGATTATGTAAGAAGCACGTGCTCCCGTCAAGTAGAATTTTCGATGGTGTGATCGATTATGTCGTGGGTGGCTCGGAACCAGAAGATTTGACCTCGTCGGCCCATCGCTTGAACGCTTGTTCCTGCAGGCTCTGAATCTGCACGGATGGATCGACGAGGTCTTTTCCGAATTTCTGCTCCAGCTTGTACAGGTAGATATCGTGATGAATGTGTTCCGACACCAGACCGACCAGAAGAGGATTGTGGGAAAACGTTCCAAGAAACGTACCTCCGTGATACCCCCCGGCGATCAGGACCGTCCTGAGATCGCAAACCAGCATGATACGGCGGTCGAGCGTCTTCCCGAAATCAAACTTCGGGTCGTAGAATTGTTCGATCGGAAGATCCGGAACATCGGGCGTGACAAAACCAAAGCTGATTATCCGCACGCCGCGCTTTACGGCTTGTCTGATCGAGTCTTCAAACGGTGCGAGACCGGTGTTCGTGTGAAGAAGAATCTCTTTCCTGGCACCCTCTATGAGATCGCGAGCTTTGCGAATACACGTATCTTCGCCACTGACATTCCAGTAATGCTCGGCGTGTGAGTCCATCGCGGTCTTACGGATCTCGTCCCGCAGTTCCGCGATAGCCGACAGGTACTCCTTCTCCAGACGATCGATTAAAACGTCCGGACTCTCGGCGGAGTATTCCGTTGGCTCGCCGGCGATCATGAAGACCGCTCCGCGTGCAAACAGATTGTTCAGCGCGGAATACACCGATGAGCGTGACGCGTTCAGGTGCTTGGCGATCCGCGAGCCGTTCATCGGCCCGGACGCGACCAGTGTGACGTACACCTTTGCTTCCATCGAGGTGAAGTCAAACTTCTCCAACTGTTTGATTACGGAGTTATCCTCCGGTGAGTTCTGATTACGGGACATACGCTTTCCTATCCTATACGTGGTTGCAATCAATGAACAGATCCGACCGGAGGCGGCCTGCGCACGGTACAAACGAACGATTTCCAACGTAGAACCAGTTATTTCACCGATACGAACGAGTCTGGCAGCTATGTTCCCGTTCGGGAACATCAGGTTTGACAGGTAAATCATAGCGCGTTATATTCCCTATCGGTAACATGCAAGCGAAAAACTCGGAACAGTTTGGTGCTGCAGTTCGTGCCAGGCGCAAAGAATTAAACGTCACGCAAAAGGACCTGGCCATGACCTGTGGGACGGGGCTGCGGTTCATCATCGATCTCGAAAAGGGCAAGCCGACGTGCCAGATTGGAAAAGCTCTGCGCGTCCTCCAGGCTCTGGGGCTCAAACTGCAGATTGTGAGTCACGATGTCGGTAACGGCACTGACGGGGACCGCGACAGCGACAGGGACCGCGACAGCGACGGAAGCCGTGAGTAACCTGATCGTTTATATGAACACCGAAAGAGTCGGAGTCCTCGAGCAGGACGAAAGCGGCGTTCTGCAGTTCTCCTACGATTCGACGTGGCTGATAAAGCCGACCGCGATCTGACCACGACGGAGTTGCAAACGATCGTATCCGAATTACCAAACCGCCCCCTGATGG
>SLRR01000063.1 GCA_007130865.1 Spirochaeta sp.
GAGCCGTCGCGGATTACCGAGCGGGACATGCGCGTGTTGCCGGTCGAGGGATCGATCAGTTCCGCCGCAAGATGTACCCGATCGGGAGGAAGACTCACGTCAAGAACGAGCACACGCTCCGCATCGTTATCGCGGGCGCGCGCGATTGAGCGAATCCGGTCGCTTTCCAGCCTGCTCACTTCTGCGATCGTGGTATTCTGTGAGGTCTGCAGCAACGACGCGAGGTATTCCGCCGTATGCCGCGCCGCCGCCGGCTCCAGAGTATCAGGATCCTGACGGTAGTAGATCGCCAGTTTTGTTCGGTCACGGGATGCCGTAAACTGGTCGACATTCCACCGCGTCGCCAGGGCGTCCTCCCGAAGACGCCGGAACGTCTCGATCCGGTCCGACAGGTCCCGGTCGGGCTCCTGTATTCCGGCGATCACTTCCAGCTCCTGCAGATACCGCCCGTACCGCTCCTGACCGAGGTATAGATCCGCCAGAGAACGGCGAAGCTCCGTGTCAAAGGGGTTTATCTGCAGTCCCCGCCGGTAGTGTCGTTCCGCCTGCCAATGGAAGAACCGTCGTTCCAGTTCGCGGCCGGTTCTCCGGTATCGCTCCGCCGCGACGGAGCGAAGGGGCGATTCCAGGGGTTCTCGCCGGACCAGGGTGTTTTCGTGGGCGATTCGGGCAAGTTCGTAATCGGGCTGAATCCGGAGAGCGCGCTCCCAGCTGCTGTAGGCGGTTTCCGTCTCGCCGGTATCGACCGCGAGCTGTCCCCGGGCATACCAGGCTCGAACGTTCTCCGGTTGAAGCGTGATCAGCTGTTCGTAGTGCGTGCGCGCTTCCGCCGGCGCGCCTCGGAGGTACGCTGCGTGCGCCAGGAGAAGCCATCCATCCTGAAGCGTCGGCGCAAGCGTAACGGAGTTCCTTGCGTGGTATTCCGCCCGTTCAGGATCCTCGTTTTCCAGGGCCCAGCGGGCGGCAACCAGCTGCACCGAGGGTACGTCTCCGTGATACTGCAGAGCCGCGGCAAGGTATGATTCACCTTCCGTCCGATTTCCACGTGCCCAGGACAGTTCCACCAGGGCAGTGAGCAGCTGACGGTTCTCCGGAAAACGCCGCTCCAGTACACGAAGTCGCTCCATAAGGTTTTCCGAGGTGCCTCCGGACAGGGCCAGGATTGCGTTGCCTACCTGGGCATCCACGTTGTAGGGCTGTTGTTGCAGGACGCGCCGATACGTTTCCCGGGCGGCATCGATTCGGTCGGTCAGAACCAGGAGACGAGCTTCCAGAAGGTCCAGATCGACGCGGTCGTACCGGAGTTCCCGGGCGCGTTGGATCTGCTCCTCGGATTGAGCGTAATCACCGAGCCATAGCAGCGCTTCCGCCAGTCCCACCCGTGCTTCCGCATACCGGGGATTTCCCGCGAGGGCGCGTCGAAACGCATCCGCTCCCTGAAGAAGAAGCTCCCGGTCAAACAGGGGGATGCCCTCCCGGAGCGCCTCCCGTCCACGTTGCAGGTACTGCGGAGGTGACTGAGCGGGCAGCGGAAGCGATAAGAGTATCAACGCCGTCAGCACGACGAAAAACAGGGACTGCCCGATCCGCGGGTGCCGCGGCAGCAGTAACGACGGAAAACCGCGGTCGAGTTTAGCGGTCCTCAATCGCTTCGTCCTCTTCCGGGCGAACGACTACCTTGATCGTCCTGATTTTGTGGCCGTCCATATCCTGTACGATAAAATCCAGATTCTCGTAGCTTACTTTCTCAAACTTGACCGGTATCTTGCCAAACAGGTCGAAGACAAAACCGCCGAGAGTATCGTAATCCTCGTCGGGCAGGTGCTGCCCGAGCGTTTCCTCCAGGTCCTCAAGATTGATGCGCGCGTCACAGAGGTATACCTGCTCACCGATTTCCAGCAGGTCCTCCCGCTCGTTGTCAAACTCGTCCTGGATGTCCCCGACGATCTCCTCAATGATATCTTCCATGCACACCAGGCCCGACACTCCGCCGTACTCGTCCACCGCCACGGCGATATGAACGCGACGCCGCTTCATCTCCCGGAGCAAGCCGTCCAGGCGCTTGCTTTCCGGAACGAAATACGGTTTGCGCAGAAGCTGGTCGATCCGGATCTCCTCCCCGTTAGTGAGGAATTTCAGGAGATCCTTCACGTAGAGCATTCCCACGACGTTGTCGATCGTATCCTTGTAAACGGGAAACCGGGAATGGCCCGTTTCCGAGACGCGGTTTACCAGCTCCCCGGGACTCATATCCACGCCGAGAAAGACGGAATCGATCCGGGGTACCATGACCTCCTTCACGGAAGTATCAGCAAGACCGTAGATTCCCTTGATCATCTCCCGGGTCTCGGGATGCAACGTTGACTGGGACGCCCCGTTCCGTCCGGACCGGGATGGCAGAAGGAAACGCCAGAAACCAGGTGTCTTCACAACAGCCGCTCCTCGACCTGCTTCAACAAGTCTTCCTGTAACTGTAACATATGTTCCTGGTCGGGATCGTTGCTTTCATGATGATATCCGGCCAGATGCAGAATTCCGTGAACGGTGACTCGGCGAAGTTCTTCCTCCGGGGTCACGCCGAACTCCGGTGCCCGGCGTCTCACCAGCGGCACGTCGATCACGATATCCCCCAACGGTCCCCGGGGCGCCGGGGTATCGTCGCCAAAGGAGAGCACATCCGTAGGTTCGTCGATTCCGCGATACCGCCGGTTAAGGTCCTGCATCACCGCATCGTCCGTGAGCAAAACCGAAACCTCGCGTTCGCGGAGGTCCAGCAACCGAAGTACGTGCTGAATGAACTGTTCCAGGTTGCCGATCCACGACGGAGGCTCGATCGATTCCGCCCGCACTTCCACGGTATTACCGGAACCGGACGGGACTGAATCACGTCTGGTCGTCATCGTATGCCTTTATGATACTCTGGACCAGGGGACTTCGCACCACGTCCTCGCGTCCCAGCCGGGTTATACCGATATCCGGCAGTCCCGCGAGGATACCCTCGGCGTGCAGCAAACCGGAGGGAACACGTCGGGGCAGATCCACCTGTGTCACATCCCCGTTGACAACCGCGCACGTGTTTTCACCTATCCTGGTGAGGAACATCTTCATCTGTTCCCGCGTGGTATTCTGCGCTTCGTCGAGAATAACGTAACAGTCGCGGAGGCTGCGACCGCGCATGTACGCCAACGGCGCGATCTCGATCAATCGCTGCTCGTCCAGGCGCCGTACGAGATCGTGCGGCAGGAGTGCCTCGATCGCGTCGTAGAGAGGGCGCAGGTAAGGACTGATCTTCTGCGCCAGGTCTCCGGGAAGGTATCCCAGGCTCTCCCCGGCCTCTACTACCGGCCGGGTCAGAACCAGTTTTCGCTTTCTCTTTGATAGAAGTTCTCCGAGCGCGTGCGCCACCGCGAGGTAGGTTTTGCCCGTACCGGCGGGTCCGATGAGAAAGGAAAGGCTGTTGTTCTCCAGACTTTCCAGTACTTCCGCCTGCCGTGGTGAACGGGGATACACCCGGGTGCCCGCCACGGGGATATCCACCACAAGCTCTTTCATTTTTTCCAGTGATGCTCCATCCTCCGACAGAAGGTCCCGGTGGATCGCGGAAATAAGGCCTCGGTCAGGTTCCCGGCCGCGGCGGCTGTGTTCCTGCAACTCGCTCACCAGGCAGACAAACCGCTCCTGCTGTTCCAGGTCGGCGCTATCCAGCATCACCTCGTTTCCGCGAACGAGAACAGGTGCCGCAAAGAGTTGTTCCAGATGGCGGATGTTTCGATCATTCGCCCCGCAGATTTTCTGCAGAATTACACTGTCTGACAGGACCAGCGTTGTGCTATCTGACAATCCCGCTCCTTCTCGTTTCAGTATAGAGACACCGTTTATACCCGGTCAAGTCGGCATTTCTCAAGTCAGGTTACTCAATAAACTCGATCGTTCCTCGATCATCCACCTGGAGGTTACGTCTGAACTCAGGGATCGGACGCCACCGGAGCAGCACGGTAAAAATACCACGCCACTCGTACCGCGCTCGGTCGGGCTGGACTTCCAGTTCCGGTCTTCCTGTGTAGGATAGTTGCAGCTCCCAGTCGCTCAGGTCGTGAATCGCCGCGAATTCCAGGGATTCTATCTTAAAGAACGAGTCCTCCCGGGCTTCACGATTAAAGAAATTGATACTGTTTGCAAGGTCCGTCACGGGATTGCGCGGAGAACGGCCGATCTCTTCCGCCAGAGCGGGTACGTACTGGTAGATGAAATCGTTTCTGCTCCTGGCGGTCAGTCGGAGATCCACAAAGCGGTACACCTCCAGGGAAACACCGTATTCAAGGAGGAGCCCGCTGTTGGTGTATCGCTGCAAGTCGAAATCAAACGCAAGTTCGCCTTCCAGCGTCATATCGACCCGTCGGTGCCACCGTTGGAACTGTCGTTCTCCTGCGATCCCTATCGTGTAACTGATCCATCGAAACTTCTCATGGTCGTCCCGGAGCCATCCCTCCAACGGGTCAAAATCGTATCCCTGCGTCCGCTGTCCGATGAGTCGCATCGTAAGAGGCCACGCCCGGAGGGAACTCCGGGACTGCAGCAGGTTTTCCTCGTCGAGGTCGTACTCCAGGCGCTGTTCGAGCCGCAACTTCGAGTCATACAGGTCGAGCGCGTGGGTCTGCACTACGTTATCCGGTTGCCACTGGTCGTCTTTTTCGCGATACCCGCCACTGAGCGTTGTCGTCACCGGCCCGGTAAGCAAGCGAAGTTCACCGAGATACGTTCTGTCTCGTGGCGGAAGGTCCGAGGTAGCGGTCAGCGTCTGCGTCCTGGACCAGAGGTCCCACTGGATCTGTGCTCGAGTCTGGTGAGCCGTGATATCGTCCTGGTTCCATTCCGCCCATCGGCTTCGGTACCGGGGATCTCCGCCGTCGTCCAATCGATCGAACCGGTTCTCGTATACCAGAGAGGAAAGCGAATATCTAAGGGAACTGCCTTCGAGCGGATCAACCCTTCTAAGAGGGAAGATAGAAACACGGCTCGCCTGGTTGGCGTTAAATCCGGCGAAACGGTACGTGTCGAGTTCCAGCCTCTCCCGCTCGCGGTCCTCCAGGTCGGCCGTGATATCCAGTTCCTGGTAGCGATGATCGAAGCTCAGAGAACTATCCATCGTGGCGAACTGTTCCCGGGTACGGGCCTCCAGAGATATCTGCCCGCGATTACGGGACTGGAACGTACTGTACCGCCAGGCTGAGTCCACGTCGCTTCCGGTAATCCACTCCTGGTTGTCCGTAAAACGGTCGTACCGGACCGTGGGCTGAAAGTTGTAGGTCAGCGAGATACGTCCGGTATCGGGATCACGGATGCCCGGCAGATCGCGTATCGGTCCGGGGAGCCGGAACCGCTCATCTTCATCCCGTTCGGGATCCTGTTCTTCCTGCTCCCAGGGTGGGCGCAGCTCACGGACTTCGCGATCACCCTCTCCGGTCCCGGTCTCATCAGTTTCTTCCGGGGCGGATCGCGCCGGGCGAGGGGGATACTCCCAGAGTTGTCCCCGTACACGCACCTGCATCTCCGGTGCGACCAGGGACTGCGGAAAGAAGAACCGTTCCTCCGGGCTGTTATCGCTTTCCGGTCGTTTCACCGCGTCGGGTCGTTCCTGGTCCGTTCGGGTTCGCCAGGCTACTTGTGTGCGAAACGGAGTCACCGAGAACGAGGTGACCCAGGGATTGAGCGACCGGACGGAGGGGTTCCAGGAGAGCCCCGTTTCCCACGTGAAGGAGGAAACGGTGGTTCCGGACCGGTCGTCCTCAGGCTCGCCGGGACTCAGAACGAATCCCCAGTCCATCCGTTCGTTTCGATCGTGAAAATCACGTCGGAACTCCGGATCCGAGAGCATGAGCAGGTTCCAGTTTATCGTGACCGCGTCAAACCGGGCCCGGCCTATCGATTCCGCCTCGTACCGGTAAGGAACGGGGGTTCCCAGAAAGAAACCACTGTTCCAGTGTTGCCGTGGTTCACCTTCTTCCACGTAATAGCTCGAGTACTGACCGTTCTCAAAGTAGATATTCCGGGATGCTCCCAGACCGACACGCCAGTCGAACGTGGTCAGAGGTCCCAGGTCCGGCATCGATCCGGAAGCGCCGGAATACGCCCCGAGCGTTGTATAGACGTCCGCCATGAACTTGAGCGTCCAGTCGGGTTGGGTCGGTTCCACCGGTTCCTCGGGAATACGGAGAAAGAGACCCTGGATAACCCGTTCCGACTCGTCCGGTGTCTCCGCGAGACGCATGATCGAGATCGGCGGCTCCTCGTCCTCCCGTTTCCCGAAGAAGTACGTCGTTGTCTGGATGAACGCGCCTTCCCGTGTGCGTGTTCCCGCCACAGGATGAAAGAAGAGCCGATCCCCTGGAAGAAAAAAGAAAGGCAGATAAAACGTCGGAACGCGCCCGACGTATAGGACCGCGTGCCGGATCCCCCACTCTCCCGGGGCGAGGATCCAGATCCTGCTCGCCTGGATTCTCCAGTTCGGGGGATCCGCCCGTGAGGAGGTCACCGTCCCTCCTTCGACGACGATTATCTCCTCGGAGGAACGCGAGATACGGCGCCCTTCGACGAAGAAATCGATCTCCTCCGATTCGATCTGTTCCCTCGTCTCGGTGATCCCCCGGACAAAGATGCCCTCCCAGGAATCTATCCGGAACACGATCTCCTCACCACGAAAACGCTCCACGCCGTCCCCGCGTTCGACCTGGTATAGCACGTTTCCCCGCGCTCCCAGGGTGTTTCGCTCCACGTTGATCAGTATCTCCTCCGCTTCGATAACGTGTACCACACCCTCGTCTTCAACGGTGATCCGCACCCCACCTACGAGGCGCAGGTTGCGTTCGTCCACCTGTTCGATATCAAAATAACGGCTGCCCCGGGCGCGCTCGATTCGCATGGAAGAACCTTCCCGCTCTTCCTCCTCAGGATCAGGCAGGCGTCGCCGTACTCCGTAATAATCGAGAATCCGCTCTTCCACCTGTCGCCGTGTACCGCGGGGGCTTAACCCGAGCGAAGATGCCCAGTCGAGGAGTTCCTGTCGATCCGCTGTTTCTACGTCCGCGGTGAGCGTGCGCTCAAAGAGACCGTTCTCCGCTGATACCGGTACGGACACCGTCACGATCACGATCGCGATGACCAGGAACAGGACCAACGCTCGAAAGGACATCGATCGTGACCGTCCCTCAGGCACTCTTGAGACTATTGCGCCGGGTCAGCGTCTCCGCTATGAACCGGCCCGTATGCGACTCCTCCACACCGGCCACCTCTTCCGGCGTGCCCCGGGCGATAACGCGCCCGCCTCGATCACCACCTTCGGGTCCAAGATCGACGATGTAGTCCGACTGGAGGATCACGTCCAGGTTGTGCTCGATCAGGATGATCGTGTTTCCCCGGTCTACCAGCACCTGCAATACTTCCATCAGCTTTTCCACGTCCGCAAAATGGAGGCCTGTAGTCGGCTCATCCAGGATGTAGAGCGTCCGCCCGGTACTGCGTTTGCTCAGCTCCAGGGAAAGTTTAACCCGCTGCGCCTCACCGCCGGAGAGGGTAAGCGCGCTCTGCCCGAGTTTGACATAGTCGAGTCCCACCGCACCGAGCGTTTCCAGGCGACGCTGGATCTGCGGAACCGGGGAAAAGAACTCCCGTGCTTCCTCGATAGTCATCTCCAGGACGTCGTGGATGTTCTTCCCCTTGTAGCGGATGTCCAGGGTCTCCCGGGTAAAACGCCGGCCGTGGCACACATCGCAGGTTACGTACACGTCCGGCAGAAAATGCATCTCGATCTTTATCGTTCCCGCTCCCTGACAGTGTTCGCATCGTCCACCCTTTACGTTGAAAGAAAAACGGCCGGGTTTATAACCCCGGGACTTGCTTTCCGGAAGAGAAGCGAAGAGATCGCGGATCGGTGTAAAAAGTCCGACGTACGTAGCAGGGTTGGACCTCGGGGTGCGACCAATCGGGCTCTGGTCGATATTGATGATCTTGTCGATCGCATCCGCGCCTTCCAGCGCATCGCAGGCACCTTCCGGGTGGCGCGCACCCCGGGAAACGACCTTGTTTGCCAGGGCTGGATAGAGAACGTCCGAGAGAAGCGTACTTTTACCGGAACCGGAGACCCCGGTGATCACGTTCATCGCGCCGAGACGGAACGATACGTCGATCCCCCGGAGGTTGTGCTCCCGGGCACCACGGACCGTAATCACCTCACCCGACCCGGGACGGCGCGTCGCGGGGATCGGAAGCGCTTTCCGTCCGGAAAGGTACGGCCCGGTGGCACTTGAAGGGTTGGCGATCACCTCCGGGGGACTCCCCTGGGCAACGATCCTGCCGCCGTGGACACCGGCGCCGGGGCCGAGGTCGACGATATGGTCTGCCGCGAGCAGCGTCTGCTCGTCGTGCTCCACTACGATCAGCGTGTTGCCCAGATCCCGAAGGTGCAGCAGCGTCTCCAGAAGACGTTCGTTGTCACGCTGGTGCAGCCCGATCGTGGGTTCATCCAGAACGTAGAGAACTCCCACCAGTTGGGAACCGATCTGCGTGGCCAGGCGGATGCGCTGCGCTTCCCCCCCGGAGAGCGTTGCCGCGTTGCGATGCAGCGTCAGGTATTCCAGACCGACGCTCTGCATGAAGGAGAGGCGCGCCCGGATCTCCTTGAGGATCTCCCCGGAGATCTTCTCCTCGTTCGGTGTGAGTTTCACCTTCTCGAAAAACCGAAGCGTGTCCGTCACCGAGAGAGCCGCCAGGTCGTGAATGCTGTGCCCGTGGATCAGGACCGCCAGCGATTCCGGTCGTAAGCGACGCCCCCGACATTCGTGGCAGATCCGCTCGGTCATAAACGTCTCAAACCACTCCCGCATCTGCGCTGAACCGGTCTCCCGGTAGCGCCGCTCCAGGTCTGGAATTACCCCGGGAAACTGCCGGTGGTACTCCACGGTACTGCCGTCGTCGGGTTTCTCGTAGGTATACCGCAGGCGCTCCCGGGATCCGTAGAGAATCTGTTCCATGATCTCCTCGGGAATCGACCCCAGGGGCTGGTTCAACCGAAACCCGAGAGCGTCCGCCAACGCTTCGAATCGCGTGCGGTACCAGCGGGCGGAGGGATTGTACGGTCGGATCCCGTGCTGGTCAAAGGAAAGCGAACGGTCCGGCATTATCAGATCCGGATCGAACTCTTTCGTAACGCCCAGGCCGGAACACGCCTCACACGCTCCAAAGGGACTGTTGAATGAGAACAGCCGTGGTTCCAGCTCGGGAAAGGTGACGTTGCTGTCGGGATAGGCGTAGTGCTGCGAGAACGACTGTTCCACGAACTGGCCCGCCTCGTCCTCCCAGAGAACAACCACCGTTCCCCCCGCGGTCTCCAGCGCCGACTCCAGCGATTCCACGATCCGCTTGCGCCGTTCCGGTCCGATCTTTACCCGGTCCACCACGATCTCGATCGAGTGTTTCCTGTTCTTCTCCAGCGCGATGTCCTCGTCCAGGGAGATGATCTCGCCGTCTACCCGGACGCGGGCAAATCCCGCCCGGCGTGCGTCGTCGAGGACACGCTGGTGTATACCTTTTCGACCCCGTACCACCGGTGCCAGGATCACCATGCGGGTATCTTCCGGAAGCTCCAGGATTCGTTCGATGATCTCGTCCACGGTCTGCTTTTCTATACGCTTGCCGCTTACCGGGTCGTGCGGAACCCCGATCCGGGCAAAGAGAAGGCGGTAGTAGTCCCAGATCTCCGTAACGGTGCCCACCGTAGACCGGGGGTTGCGATTAGTCGTTTTCTGTTCGATCGAGATAGCCGGGGAGAGGCCCTCGATGTAATCCACGTCGGGCTTGTCCATGCGCCCGAGAAACTGCCGCGCGTAGGCCGAGAGGGACTCCACGTATCGGCGTTGCCCTTCCGCAAAGATCGTGTCGAACGCCAGGGAGGACTTTCCGGAGCCGCTCACGCCGGAGATCACGATGAACGCGTCCCGGGGAAGCTCCACATCTATGTTCTTGAGATTGTGCTCACGCGCACCTTTGACAAATATCCGGTTCATACTGTTCACGACAGGCTAACCGAAGGAACGGTTCGTGGCAACATAACCCTTCATCGGCCCGAAGTGGACTCGCGTTTCAACTTGTAATCGCGGTGTCAATCCCGGAGAACTCGCCGAAAACGTCTTGACTTTGCTTCTTTCCTACGTTGTGCCGGCGTATTCTAAAAGTGAACGCACGGTAGGAGAAAAAAAGTCGTCAGGAGAGAGCGCGGCGGATTTCCGCGGCCCGGGCGGCCCCGTTTTCCCGCGGAGACTGTTCAAGTGCATCCGCCAGAGAGTGAAGAATTCCACGTAAGTCCGCCTGTTCCAGGTACCGGGCGACATCGGGATGTTCCGCGGCGTCCGCGATCAAACGCTCCACGGTGGTGAACTCATAATTAAACTGTATATCGATGAGCGCTCTGACGGCACGTCCCGCTACCTCCACCGCCGCAAAGAGCAGGTGTTCCACCGCGTCCAGGTGGTCCTGAGAACGGTCCGACTGCAGGAGCATCTCTCCCATCCGGCGGTGAGCTTCCCGCGCTTGCGGGAAATCCAGGCGGTACAGCACGAGCACCCGGTTGAGGCCGTTCCCGTAAAGGAGATCCACCATCGCCTCCCGGAGACGGTCGTCCTCGCGGCCGGAGAAAACGGGATCACGGTTCACAACGATCTCCAGCTCTTTCCGGCGAAGACGCATGTCCTCGGTGGTACCGGATAGCGCGTACAGTTCCGCCAGTTCCAGACGAATAGAGAATTCCTCGTCGGGAATTACCAGCTGGTGCGCCGACTCAAGCGCTTGTCGGTAGTACCGGCGCGCCAGGGTGGTATCTCCCGATGCGCGGTGAACCCGGGCCATCCCCACCATCGCCTCGGGATACACGGGCTGCATCGTCAGCGCCTCACCGTACATCTCCAGTGCTCTCGCAAAATCCCGTTGCCGGAAGTACCGCTCCGCTACCTGGTGGAGTACCCACGCCGGTCGTTGCTCCAGCTGCTGTTGTGCCGGGATAGCAGATGTTATGGAAAAGAAGAGAAAAAATGCCGGAAGAATCAATACCGGAAACGGTATACGCCTCATAGCTTGATTATCGACAAAACCCCGGCGGCGTTGATCCCGCCGCCGCCCGGGTTACGGAGTGACGTTCGACGCGGTCTCAGGTCACCAGTCCCATAAGGAATACCATAACGAACAGCGCCACCGTTTCTACGGTACCAAGTACAAGCAGGTAGTTACCGAATCCTTTGCCCGTTTCCGCCAGCGCGTCCGACGCGACTGCACCAGCTTTGCCCTGGAACCAGGCGGAAAAACCCATGGCTATACCGCCGGGGATACCCGCGCCGAGCAGCAGTCCTGCGTCCACGCCCGCTGCTGCCGCTGCCGTAAGTGCGTTCATGAGGATGAGGCCGTACAGCGTCTGGGTCAGGGGCGCGCCCACGAACGCGATCAGGAGAAACGGAGCGGGTTTGTTCTGGATGAAGGCTTTCTTCCAGGCTCCTACCGCTGCCATGCCCGCCGTTCCCGTTCCAAGCGCGGATCCCATGGCCGCAAATGCCAGAGCCGATCCAATTCCGATATCACCGATATTCATGCGTTACATCTCCTTAGTTGATTGTTTGCGAACGCGTTTTAAACGGGGTATATTCCACCCCGGTCCATTCCATACCCAGATGCTGCGAGAATTCGAGCATATTCAGGCGCACACCGTGGACCACCACGGAAAGCGCTCCCATCGCGAGGTTGAGTGTGTGTCCGAGAAAAAGAATCAGGACCGCAATCACCGCGCCGGGTACACCGCCCAATCCCTCGGCGACGCCACCGGCCATATCGTTAAATGCCTGGGCGATAGCAAGCGTGGCCAGCCCCACCGCAAAGAGCCGTATGTAAGAGACGATGTCGGAGAACGCACCGACCCCGTCCAGAATAGTAGTGAAGAGACCGGCCAGTCCCATGGCGATTCCCACAAAGAAGTTCCGTCCTGCTTCCTGTGCACTGAAGACAATGACAATCACGAGTCCGCTCAGGATCATCGTGAGGGCGAAGTCCGGCATGGGGTATCTGTCGGCATCGATCACCAGCTGCAGTACGAGGTAATAAAGTCCCAGCACCATCGAGAGCCAGCCGAGCTGTTCCAACGCTTTGATGCGAGGCCGTTCCCGCAGTCCCCGAAGGAACTTCCAGACGTGTGCTATCGAGAGGTGAACCGTGCCCATTACAAAACAAAGATACTGGATCAGCTCCATACTCGCTTCGTTGTCGATTGAGATCTGCGGTATGACCAGGGATCGCAGGCCGGGCAGCTCGTTGAACGGCGAGTACCCGAACCAGTTTCCGGTGATCGCTCCCCACACGATCGTTGCCGTGCTCAGGACAAACATCAGGATAATCCCCTGGTTCACGGACCGGCCTTTTTTACCGGCGCTTCTCGCGGCGGCGATCGTACCACCGAGCGCGATCAGCCCGTAACCGGCGTCACCGATGATCATCGCAAAGAACACCGTGAAGAAGATCAGGAAGAAAAAGGAAATATCCAGCTCACGGTAACCCGGTACCGTCCCCAGGAGATCAAAAACCGGGCGGATGATTCCGATCGGTTTGGGATTATACAGTTTTGTGGGAACCTGCTCGTTCGGATCGGGATCGCGTACTACGAATCCCCACCCGTGGGTCTCCGCGGCTTTTCGCACCGCCTCCACCTGGTCGTGCGGCACAAAACCGGTGAGCCACTGCAGAAGCCTGTCCTTTTCCATTCCCGCTGCGACCCGGGCAAATTCCAGATCCTGTTCCAGCTGTTCCAGGGCGGCCTGCAGAAGAGGGATCTGGTCCTGATAGGATCGAAGCGTTTCGTCGATCCCTTCGATCTCGCTCGTGCGTTCCTTCAGGATCCCGCGGAGTTCGCTTGTGGACTGTTCCGGCAGGGAAACTGCGGGGAGATTCTCCGGGAGTGATTCGTCCTCGCCCAGGGCGAACGCGATCAGACGGACAAAATTCTTGTTTTCCTGGATAATTATCGATCTTGGCAGCGAAGAAGCGGTCTCCCGGTATACATCCCGGGGCATCTCGCAGAGCTGCACCCGTACACCCTTATCTTCCAGGGCCCGGAAGATCGCCGGGTCAAACTCGCCCCAGGGCGCCAGGCGCTCCAGTTCACGCTCGAGTCGCTCCTTCTCGTCCTCCAGGTGCGCTTTACGGTCCGCCGCTTCGAGTACTTCCTGCGCCAACTCCAGAGCCTGGTCCACCACGGCATCACTCGGCCGAACCGGCGCCGCTAAGGCGTGATCTTTATCCGGCTCCGGAATGATTGCAAGACTCCGTTCCACGGACGCTTTCTGTTCCTTGAGGCTATCGCCGGAATCGAGTTCGATCCGGTCGGTGAAAACGTGCACCACGCCCGTCTCCCGAAGCTTCTCCAGCGTATCTTCCCGGTGTGACTTCAGTGTAATCACTGAAACCTTTTTCATCTGAACGATCATGATTCAGCCTTTACAAGGTTACGCTTGGCGATCTTACCACGGACCACCGCGGCGGTCTGCTGGTCCCCGAGATAGATCTGGATCATCCGGATATTCTCCCGGGTTTCGGGGATCTTGACCTTCTCAAAAAGGTTTACCCGCTGCGTAGTGGTTCGCAATTCGTCCCCGAGACGGCGGAGCTGAACTTTAAGGATCTTGATTCTGGCTTCATATACGAGCATTTCCCGCAGCGCCTGCACGCCCGCATCCACCCAGGGAGGTGTATCAAGCACGCTCCACCGGCGGTCCACAAAGTGCAGATCCTCAAAGACCGGAATATCGATCCCGGCGATGTTTCCAAGGGAAGTATCGATCTTTTCCACCTCTGCGTACGGCGTAAGGTCGATCCCGTCGTTGAACACGCCGATCCACCGGTCCAGATCCTTCCGGAGCTTGTCCCGTTCGCGTTTGAGCGCGTCGTACTCGTGTTCCACCTGGCGTATTACCATCTGCAGCTGCTGCTTCTTGAGCTGCAGTGTCGGCAGGTATCGCTCAAAGCGCTTGAGAGAGTCCTTCTGTTTCTTGAGCTCGTTTTTGGTCAGCTTGACCATCAGGCGGACGCCTCCCCGGTATTGTCACCGCTTTGGGGCCAGAACTGCTTGATCAGGTCCGTCTTCAGCCCCGTCTCCTGCGGATTGAAGCATTCCGCCAGGATGGACCAACCCCGGTCGAGCGCTTCTTCCAGGGGGATATTCACCGAGAGGTCCATGAGGGTGCGCTCAAAGATCTCCCCGTACTTGAGCAGCTTGTCGTCCCACTCGGACATGCGGAAACCCATGGACTTCTTCTCCTGGCTCTCCTTGTAGTTGGCGTAGAGTTTGATCATACCGTCCATAAGCGCGCGGTGGTCGTCACGGGTGGTGTCGTTCACGAGCTGCTTGAGGCGCGAGAGCGAACCGAAGGGCTCGATCCTCCCGTTTCGCAGATAGTACTGACCCTCGGTTATATACCCGGTATTGTCCGGAACGGGGTGCGTTACGTCGTCACCGGGCATCGTAGTAACGCCGAGAATCGTGATCGATCCGGCCCCTTCAAAGTCGACCGCCTTTTCGTATCGCGCCGCGAGCTGGCTGTACAGGTCTCCCGGATATCCCCGGTTGGAGGGAACCTGCTCCTGGGTGATCGCGATCTCTTTCATCGCGTCGGCGAAGTTGGTCATGTCCGTGAGCAGCACGAGGACGCGCTTACCCTTGAGGGCAAACTTCTCCGCCACGGCGAGGCTGATGTCCGGTACCAGGAGCGCTTCCACAACGGGGTCGCTGGCGGTGTGGACGAAGAAGATCGTCCGCGAGAGTGCTCCTCCCTCTTCCAGGGAATCCTTGAAGAAGAGGTAGTCGTCGTACTTCAGGCCGATACCACCGAGGATGATGATGTCAACCTCTGCCTGCATCGCGATCCGCGCAAGGAGTGGGTTGTAGGGTTCCCCGGATACGCTGAAGATAGGCAGTTTCTGGCTTTCCACCAGCGTGTTGAAGAGGTCGATCATGGGGATACCGGTGCGGATCATGTTTCTCGGGATGATCCGCTTCGCGGGGTTGACCGACGGACCTCCGATCTCGATCAGACCTTCCGAAAGTTCCGGTCCGTTATCCCGGGGTTCCCCGGAACCGTTGAACACGCGTCCCAGGAGGTTGTCCGAGAAGGACACCTGCATGGGATGTCCCATGAAACGAACCTCGTCACCGGTGGAAATACCCCGTCCGCCGGCGTATACCTGAAGGCTGACCTCTTCACCGCGCATGCGGATAACCTCCGCCAGGGATCGGCCGTAGCGTGTCTCCACGACCGCCAGCTCCCCGTACCGGACGCCCTCCGCTTTTACGGAGATTACGTTTCCTGCTATCGATTCTATCCGACTGTATACCTTACGCATAATTCCCCCGGTTCTGATACGCTTCCTGCGCGTGCGGCTCGAGATCCGAAGACGCCTGGGAGAGCATATCCCGCAGCTCCTGTTCCAGATCCTTGAACTCCTGCGAATCCCACTCCGCGCTGTTGTAGTCGATGAACTTCTGCCGGAGCTTGTAGAAGAAGTTTCGTGCTTCTTCCTTGTTGTCGATCGTAATCCGGCTTCCCAGGATGTGGAAAACCAGGTCAAAAACGTGGCGCTGTCGCTCGGTGCCGACCGACGCGTCTACCGGGTCGAACGCGTTCTGCTGCAGGTATACCGCGTCGAGGAATTCGCTCTTCAGGTATAGGATGAAGTCGTCCACGGCGGTACCTTCCTCGCCGACCACCTTCATCATCTGGCCTACCTCATCGCCCCGGAAGAGCACGCCTCGGGCGTACTCGGTCATACCGGGATCGACCGTTCCGACGTACTTGCTCCAGCTGTCCAAGGGGTCGATCGCGGGGTACTTCCGCGCGTCCGACCTCGCCCGGGAAAGACCGTGGAACGCTCCTACAACTTTCAGGGTCGCCTGCGTTACCGGCTCCTCAAAGTTACCGCCCGCGGGGCTGACCGTACCACCGATCGTAACCGATCCCTCCGTCCCGTTACGGAGCGTCACCACGCCGGCGCGCTCGTAGAACGCCGCGATCACGGACTCCAGGTACGCCGGGAACGCTTCCTCGCCGGGAATCTCCTCCAGGCGTCCGGACATTTCCCGCATCGCCTGGGCCCAACGACTCGTGGAGTCCGCCAGGAGCAGTACGTTGAGTCCCATCTGCCGGTAGTACTCGGCGATCGTCACCGCGGTATACACTGAGGCTTCCCGCGCCGCCACGGGCATCGAGCTGGTGTTGCAGATTATAACGGTCCGTTCCATCAGGGATTTGCCCGTACGCGGATCGGTCAGTTCCGGAAACTCCCGCAGCGTCTCCACCACCTCCCCTGCGCGTTCACCGCAGGCGGCGATGATCACCACGTCCACTTCCGCGTTCCGGCTGGTAATCTGCTGTAGTACCGTCTTGCCCGCACCGAACGGTCCTGGAATACAGTAGGTTCCGCCCCGGGCCACCGGCAGGAACGTGTCGATCAACCGGACCTTGGTGACCATCGGTTTCTCCGGGCGGAGCCGTTCCGTGTACGCGTCGATCGCCCGCTTTACAGGCCACTCAAATACCATCGTCAGGTCGTGGGTCTCGCCTTTGCTGTCCCGGATCGTGGCGATCGTCTCGTCCACGGTGTAATCGCCTTCGGACGCTACCGACTCCACGGTGTAGGTGTCAAACATACCGAAGGGAACCATGATCCAGTGCTCAAAGATACCTTCCGGCACGTGTCCCACCGCATCACCGCGCAGAACCGTATCCCCCACCGAAACGGTAGGTGTGAAATGCCACTTCTTCTCTCGAGGCAGGGCTTGCAGGTAGAGTCCCCGCTCCAGGAAGAACCCCGACCGTTCGGCCAGCTCCGGAAGCGGGTTCTGCAGTCCGTCGACGATCGTCGTAAGCAGGCCCGGCCCGAGTTCAACCGCCAGGAGTTCTGCGGTAAACTCTACGGGATCACCCACAGCAATACCGCGAGTTATCTCGAACACCTGCAGCTCCGCCTGGTTTCCGCGGATCCTGATCACCTCAGCCTTGAGGCGTTTTTCGTCGACGATAATGTATCCCACCTCGTTGAGCGATACATCGCCATCAACGAGAACGCTCACCATGTTTCCGTTGATCGCGACTACTTTTCCTGTTGTCATTTGGTTATCTCCATCAGTGAGTGTGCAACGGTCTCGTACTGTCGGTCGTACTCCTCACCGCCCGCTTCCGCGTCGGTAAGATGGGCTCGCCGGAGAGCGAGCTGCAGCTTGAGATGATACACCACCAGTTTTTCCCGATCGAAGTGATGCCCCGTCTCCAGGTCTTCCACGACCTGCCAGAGCCAGCGCATCAGGGCGATCTCCATTTTCAGAGGCGTTTCTTCGTTTAGGACGGTCCGGGTTCGCTCGGCCATCGCTGCGTCCAGGCCGGCGGCGCGGGGCAGTCGTTCCGAGTCCCAACCGAGGTTCTGCGCGCGAATCTGCGCGGCGCCAACGGAGAACTCACGTACGAGTTCGTTCCACCTGCCGAGTACGCCCGGCATCGGTTGCGGAGCCTCGTCTTCCTGGAGTTCCGGGAAGATGCGTGCATTCTCGATAACGTCCTGATCGTCCGGCGTAGCTTCAATGCGGCAAATCTCGAGAAACTCGTCCCGTGCGAGAAACGGCTTTTCCTCAAACCGAACCGCCGGAAGCGACGCTACGGTGTAATAGTACTGTTGCACCGCGTCGTCTCCCCTACTCGGTGGATTCGCGCATGATCCCCGTCAGGCGGGGATTAAGGTATGCCGAGAGCAACTCCGTCAGGGTGCCGTCGGTTACGTCGTAATAGGAGGACCCGTCTCCGGAGGCAATCCGGAATCCGCTGGTCATCGACCGGACCGGTTTGATCGTGACACCGTCCTGGAGTTTCTTTCCGAGCTTGCTCCGAAGTGTTTTCTCCAGCGCGTCCCGTTCCTTCTCGGGGAGGAGAACGGTGAGATCGTCCTGCTCCGCTTCGTACCATTTCTCCACGAGAGTCGCCACGATCCCGGCGACTTTGTCCGAGGAGAGCGCGTCCGCAGAGGCTTCTTTCATTACCGTCGCAAACAGCTCGTTGAGCTGTTTTTCTACCGATAGAATCAGGTCACGGCCCGCCTGCTGAAGCGCCGCCTCGCCGGCGGCCTGCAATCGCGCCGCTTCCTGCTTGGCGTCCTTGACGATCTTCTCCGCCTCGGTTCGCGCGTTTCTGATCTGCTCCTGCGCCTGTTTCTCGGCGTGTTCGATGATCGCGTGGGCCCGTTCCTCGGCACCTTTTACACCTTCATCGTGAATCTTCGCTATAATGTCCTGTAACTGCGTGTCCATTCTCGTTCCTTTACCTGCTGCTGCCGAATTGACGCCATGGTACGGTGAAAAGTGCGAAATATCAAGGGCGGACGTTACGCCGGGCTAAGTCAGCGAGAGATCTCCGGTGATCTTGAAAACGCTCCCGTCACGGACGACGTCAAGATCCCGGTCTGGAAAATACTCCGGCAGGAGCTCTCCGCATCGGCGTCCCACGTACCGGCGTATCTCCTCCAGCACTTCGTCGGGGACGTCCGCCAGCGTAGCCATACGTGTTTCCACCACGTATCCGCGCCCGTGGTCGCTGCCGTATCCCGCGGAAAAGGATGCTCCCACCGCGAAGAGACCTTCGTGTTCAGGATTTCCCACCGTTCCGAAAGGTGCCCGCGCGGGATGGAGCGGATACGCGTCGCCCCAGTTCTCCTCGAGCTCCACGTCGATCCGGTCGAACATCGCCTTGAGTTTCTTTTCGAAAAGCCGCAACTGGTGACCGCGCATGCTCATGGCGCTACCAGTCCAGTACGATTTCGCTGGTTCCTGTAAAGGTCAGGAGTTCCGCCAGGGGAACCGTGAGTGAGTACCGGTTTCCCTCACGCTGTTCCTGCCGGTCCGATTCCGGTGCCGTCAGCGCAACGTGTTCGATCGGGCCGGGGGTGATCACCGTAATCCGAAGGTGCCGGTCCCGGAAGAGATCGTGTATGAACGCGCGCTGTTCCGGGTCCACGCTCTCCGGTCCGGTCGCGAGAGGAATCGAGACACCGCGGTATCCCGCTTGAAAGGCGATCGGAGTTCCCGCGGCGGTTCCCCAGAGCGCGCGAAGGCTTTCCACAGTCTCCGCCCGGTACCGTACGGAAACGGTCACCTCCTCGCCTTTATCTTCAAGCCGGTATTCCTCAAGCGTGACGTCGGAGTAGCGAAGCGCCGTCTCTTCCGCGTCGCGCCGGGACACCGGTACCGCGCGTTCCTGGCTCTCCTCGTCAAAAACGCCGAGTTCCCAAAGCGCGCGGTCCACGGTATAGCGCATCGTTAATACGAGAGCGTCCTCCCGCCGGAGATCCAGTTCCGTTTCCAGAGAGAGGCACGAGGTCAGAGACATTGCCGACACGGCGAGCAGGAGCGTTCGCAGGTGCTGTTTCACGGGATTATCCTACTCCGGACTCCCGGGTGAGCTCAACCACCGTCTTTCCGTAGCCTCCATCCTCGGGCCGGGCAAACTGCACGGACCTCACTTCCCGCCGTTCGCGCAGGTAATCCTGAACACCTTTCTGGAGCACTCCCGTACCGGTGCCGTGGATTACGCTGAACAACGTCAGGTTGTGGAGCACCGCCGCGTCCACCTGCCGCTCCAGCACCTCCAGTGCTTCCGCCAGACGGCACCCCCGCAGGTCGAGCTCGTATGCGGGCGTGCGTTCCGGATCGTCTCCGGCGAGCTCCGTGGAAACCGACGAAGCCTTTACAGACGTGACCGCCGGGGAAGGTCCCTCCGCCTCGACGAGGTCCGCCGGTGTCACGGTCATTCGCAACGCTCCGAACTGCACCTCGACCTTCTCTTTGCGGACTGAACGGACCGTGCCGGTTCGACCGGTGGACCTGTGCTGGACGCTCATGCCTTCAACGAGAGTGTCCCGGGACAGACCGGGATGTACGCGTTCCCGTTCGGTCAGTTCGCGCTGCGTCCGTTTCCGCGTTTCTTCCAGCTCCTGCACCGACTCGTGCAACGCACGAATCTCCGCCCGTTCAAGCTGGACCCCACGCTCCCGGAGCATCCGGATTTCCTTCTCTATGCGTCGGCGGGAATCGGTCAGAAGCCGGTCTATTTCCACCAGGCCGTGGCGTTTCAACTGTTCTTCCTGTTCCGTCAACCGGGACCGCGTTTCCTGAAGTTCAGCCTTCTCCCGCCGGATCTGCTCCCTCTCCTCCCGGAGCGCTGCGCGATCGTCGTTGAGGCGCGACTCCTCTTCCAGGAGGCGGGCGATGATCGCGGCTACGCTGTTCTCGCGATCCTGGTGGTAGGCTTGTGCTCGTTCAACGATTTCCGGAGCGAGACCCTGCTTACGGGCAGTGTCGATCGCGTAGCTGACACCGGGACGCCCGGGGATTACACGATACGTCGGGCGATGGTGTTCCTCGTCGAACGCCATCGCGGTGTTGCTTGCGCCGTCCCGGGTGTAGCCATAATGCTTGAGCACCGTCTGGTGTGTCGTGACGAGTACGGTGGCGCCGCGATTCATGAGGTGATCCACGATCGCCAGGGAGAGAGCCGCCCCCTCCTCCGGGTCGGTGCCGGTGCCGAGCTCGTCCAGGAGTATCAGGCTATCTCCGTCGGCGCAGCGGGTGATCACCTCCAGCGTACGCAGGTGCGCGGAGAACGTGGACAGCGCTTCGTCGATCGATTGTTCGTCCCCGATATCCACGCCGAACCAGGAAAAAACCGGGAGCGTACTTTCCTCGCCCAGGGGAACCGGGATCGAGCACTGGTGCATTACCGCGAGCAGGCCCAGCGTCTTGAGAAGAACGGTCTTCCCTCCCGTGTTGGGACCGCTCAACACCATCAGGCGCACTCCCGGATCGAAGGTGATATCCAGAGGGACGCACGCATCGCCCAGGAGCGGATGTCGGGCGTCGCGTAACTGCACCGTTTCTCCTGTGGATACGATGCGGCCGCCCCGCTCAAATCCGTACAGAGCGCGTGCCAGAAGCCCGTCCGCTTCAACGAGGTTTTTCCGGAGCGCGTCGAGTTCCGGCAACAGCGTCCGAATCTGTTCCGTCAGTTCCCGCAGAACGCGACGGATTTCCCGAAGTATATCGTTCCGGGTCCGGGCGAGTCGGTTGTTCAGGTCGACCAGCTCCCGGGGTTCCACGAAGAGCGTCTCCCCGCTGCCGGACGCTTCGTGCACGATCCCGTCCAGGCGCCCCTTGAAATCCGCCACCAGGGGCAGCACGGTGCGACCGTCCCGGACGGTGGCACGATCCTCGCGGTACATTTCACGGCTGTTGCGGATGATCGTGTCGCTGCTCTCCTGTAGCTCGCGGTGCAAATCGGTCACGCGTCGACGAAGACCGGCGATCTCCGGTACTTTCTCTTCGTTCAACCGGCCGTCACCGGTAATCAGGGTTCGCAGAGACGTAAGAATGTCCCGCGGTGTTACCAGTTCCGGTGAGCGGTGGCGCGAGAGGAGCTCCGCCTCCTCGCCGGTGCGAAAAAAACGGTGGAATCGCTCGGCTGTTTCCAGAAAGTCCCGTGCCGTCAGCAACCCTTCCGGTTCGAGCACTTCCCCGCGGTGACGCAAAACGGCAAAAACGTCGTCCAGGTCAGACACGTCACCTCCCGGTGCGGGTATGTCCGCCTGGAGAACGCGGAGAATCTCTCCCACTTCCGTCGAGACCGGGTTGATCGCTGCGACGGTGACGGCCGGTTCCAGGTTCTGTATTACCGACCGTGATTCGGCGGTAGCGCAGTACCGGGCAAGGTCCTGGCGGACCCTCTCGAACTCAAGTGCTCGCAGGGCGTTCACGGTGTCTCCTCCTGTATGCTCCGGGCGAGTCCCTCGTAGGACCGGTACCGTTCCGGGGTAATGACCCCGCGATCCCTGGCGGCCAGTACGGCGCAGCCCGGTTCATGAAGATGGGTACACCCGGACATGCGGCAGTCCGGGATGAACGGAAGGAACTCCCGGTACCCCGCGGCGATCTCCGTCACCTCGAACCCCAGGAGGTCGAATTCGCGGACTCCCGGCGTGTCTATGAAGATCGCTCCCCGGGCGCTGCCTTCCCGCGCGATCACCTGTCGAGCCAGCGTCGTGGTATGCCGACCCCGGCTGTACTTCCGGGAGATTTCCCCGGTGGCCTGGTTTGCCTCCGGGACAAGGTGATTCACCAGGGAGGATTTGCCCACGCCGGACCGTCCCACCAGGACGCTGACCTTCCCGACCGTGCTGCTTCGAAGACTTTCCGGGATCCCTGCCCGATCCGTGGCGGCTGTGCGATACACCGGGTAGCCCAGCTCTTCCAGTATCGCCAGGTGTCGCTCCGTTTCCGCCGTGATGGAACGGTCGATCTTGTTCAGTACCACCGCGGCGGGAATCTCTTCCAGTTCAGCCATCACCAGGACCCGATCTACGAATCCAGAACGGTATGGCGGGTGTTCCGTGGAGGTCACGACCAGGATCCCGTCCACGTTGGCGGCGATCGCCTGAAGCGCCCGGCGTTTTCGGTTCCACCGACGCACCACGTTGGATCGTTCCAGGCGACGGAGGATGCGGTAGTTATTCTCCTCCTCCTGAACCAGCGCGACCCGGTCGCCCGGGGCGAGCGGGTTGTACTCCCCTTCATCTGTATCGGGCAGGATCTTACCCTTGATTCGCAGGTGTTCGTGGATCGTGCCGTCCGCGGTACGTACGCTGTAAATATTGTTGGCGCCCCAGAGGACGGTAGCGATCGGACTTCTTTTACTGTTCACGGTATGGTTACCCTGGACGGAACGACGGTCATCAACTGAGTGTTGTACCGGTCGGTCAGGCACCGAAGGTGATCCGGCAGGGGTGCTGTATGGTAGAACGTAACCGTTCTGGTGGGACCGACTGCCCCCATACCGGTGTCCCGTTGCGCCGGGCGAGTCCCCGGCCTCCCGTCTTTATCCGCCAGAATATCCTCGAGACGACGGGTAACGCCCTCCAGGGAGTCCACCACGGTACGGTTTCCGCCGAGCAGTTCCTGAAACACATCCCGGTATCGGACAAAGTGGGTACACGCCAGTACTACCGTATCCACCTCCGGATCAAGCCGCTCCGCCACCTCCTCCTGGATCACCCGCCGGATCACCCGGTCGTCGCAGCAGACTCCCCGTTCGGCGGCATCCACGAGACGGGGAAGGCCCAGGCGGATCACCCGATCATGCCGAGCGAAGCGCGCGACCAGATCGTCGGTATAGGGATCCCGGGACGTGCCGGACGTGGAGAGCACCGCGATACTTCCTGATCGGGTGTTGCCGGCGGCCGGTTTTACCGCGGGCACGACCCCGATAAAGGGCACGGGAAAGGTCGCGCGGAGCGGTTGCAGCGCCACCACGGAAGCGGTATTGCACGCCACCACTACCGCACTGGGTGACGCTTCGCGGGAGCCCCCTCCGTGCTGTTGGATCCAGGATCGGACCAGGTGTATCACCCGGTCCCGCACTGACTCGGGAGAACGCTCGCCGTAGGGGAAGCATGCGGTATCCGCAAGATACGCACAGGGGAGATCGTTTCCGCGGCGCAGGAATTCCTCGAGATACGCAAGCCCCCCTACACCGGAGTCGAGAAACAGTACCATCAGTAGTTCGCTTCAGGAAAACAGGTCATCGAACGCCCGGCGCGTAGTTGTATCGGAATCACGGTTCCCGGAACTACCGGTGTCGTCGCTGTGATCATTTAACCGGAAGTATTCGCAGAAGTTTGCCCGTTCCTTGTCGATCACCTGTTCCGGAATCGTCTCGTGACAGTCCCAGTGCGCACCGGGAGCGTAGAACCGGCAGTTGCGGCAGCACCGTACCGGCTGGTTGCATTGAGGGCATTCTTCCGTACGCGTTACGCGTATCTCCCGCGGGAACGTTCCGCCGCATCTGAAACAGGTGGCCATCGGCAAAATTGTAGCGGGACCTCATCGGTTGTGCAAGTTACGGGCACCCCCTACAATAAAGTACTTTGTTCGGAGAGCAACGGAATCAGAAACACCTGGAAACTCTTCCGGGAACGGTTGTCGAGTATTTCAACGGCAGAAATGGTCACTACGCCGGTCTGGATCTTCAGGAGAAGGAGCTCAGGTGGGTACGTTTCTCCGGGGCTACCCTGAAAGACTGCGATTTCCGCAACGCTTCCTTTCAATGCGTATTCGCCGACTTCGCGGTATTCGAGAACTGCCTTTTTGACGGCAGTTGTTTGTCCTTGTCCGTATTTGCGGGAAGTCGCCTGAACCGCTGCTCCTTCGTCGATTCTACGGCGAATACGTGTAATTTCAACGCGATCGCCGCGACGCTCGTCGATTTCAGCGGTGCGTCGCTCCGGGGAACGCGCTTTATCAACGCCCGGCTTAACACGGTGCAGTTCATTAATTGCGATATCAGGGATGCACTTTTTCATTTTTCCCTGCGGAACGAAGTGGTCTTTAAACACTCCAACTACGAGGAGGCGCGCTTTTGAACACTGGCGACGCAGGAACGTTGCAGATAATCCCTTATCACAGCCCCGCCGGAAGCACCACATGCTACTTCATCTCGCAGCGAGACCGTTCCGGTACGATCCTGGTGGATCCGGTACGCGTTGATTCCGGTTTTTACCGGATAATCCTGGAGAAAAACCTTCACGTCCGATGGGTCCTGGTTACACATCCGGAGGAATATATGCGCTATGGGCTCAGGACGCTCAGTCGTATTTTTCGTTTTGAGATTATCTCCGGTGTCCGCGATCTCTTTGGAATGCACAGCCGTGAACTGGTGCAGGACGAGGTAAACAACCTGGTCCTGGAAGAAATCCCGGTGCAGGCGATTCCCTTCCTGCCGCACTCTCACCGTTCGTACGTCTACCGGATAGGGGACGCGCTTTTTTCCGGAGCGATTTTCCACGCGGGAACACTGGGTGATACACCGAGTACGTACAACGAGGAACTTCTGATCGCTACCGTGGAGGATCACCTGTTTACGTTACCCCGGGCGGAGCAGGACATAATCCTGTTACCCTCGGTAGGTCCACCGTCTACCCTTCAGGCGGAACGCCATCTGAGCCCGTTCTACCGGCATAGAGAATTTCGTAGAACCGTTGAGGTACCGCGCTTCTGAACGTCATCGGTGGCCGGCCCGGCGCGGGCGAGAGCGTAATCGTCAGAGCGTGCAGCATCAGGGTTGCCTCCGGAAATCCCGCGTCCTTTCGGGAGTAAACGGGATCACCCAGGATCGGCGTTCTTTGAGACGCCATGTGGACGCGGAGCTGGTGCGTGCGCCCCGTCTCGGGACAGAGGAGAACCAGCGCGTACCCCTCGAGTCTCCGCAACACGTGCCACGCGGTGCGCGCGGGTTTCCCGTTCCGTACATTCGTGGCAAAACGCTGGCGGTTGCGGGGATCGCGACCGATCGCGGCGTCGATCACGCCGTCCCGTTGTCTCGGCGTGCCTCGGAGGATCGCCAGGTAACGTTTTCGCAGGGCTCCCCTCCGGGAAAACTGCTCCACCAGGTGGTGGTGTGCATCGGGGGTTTTCGCGATCACCATTATTCCGCTGGTGTCCTTGTCCAGTCGATGCACGATTCCCGGGCGAACCTCCGGTGATCCGTCCGGCGTGAAGTACGGATTATCCCGATACCGCCAGAGCAACGCGTTGACCACCGTACCGTCAGGATTTCCCGCTCCAGGGTGAACCACCAGTCCCTGCGGCTTGTCGATCACGAGGAAATCTTCCTCCTCGTAAACGAGATCGAGCGTAATCGGCTGGCCCCGCGCTTCCTGCTGAGGCGGAGCGGCCAGGACACCTTCGATACGGTCGCCCGGATTGACGCCGGTGGAGAGCTTTGCGGGTCTTCCGTTGCACCGGAGGTTCCGGAGCTGGTTTTTTAACTGATTTCTTCTGGCAAGCCCCAGATCTTCCGCGAGCACACGGTCCAGACGTTTACCCGGATCGACGCTCGCGGGCAGGACAAACAGAAACTGATCGCCTTCCATATTTAATTCAGGGCCGGTCCGATTCGGCGCGGATCCGCGCCTCGCGGCGCTGCGCGTCCTGCCGCGCCTCGCGGCGACCGAGGAAAAAGTCCGCCAGGGCTACGCCGAAACTTATCACTCCGGCGGAGATTATAAGCCCCACCCGTTCGCGTTCGTCGTAGCGGGGCCCCGTACCGGTGGAGAGAAAGAAGGGAGCATATTCCTGGGAGAACTGTCCCTCCTGCACGCTCTGGTACGCGAAACGCCCCAGTTGCAGACCGATCCCGCTCACGATCATCGCCACGGGGAAAACGCCCAGGGCGATAATCTCTCCGCGCCGTACGTCCCAGGCCCACTCGGGAAACTCTTCCCGCTCGTAGGGAAGCGGGACCGTGGTGTCTTCGTCGGTGTCCCCGGCGAACAGGATGCTCCCTGGGAAGATCCGGGGAGTCGCCAGAAGGATAACCAGCGTACACGCCAGTATCCGCGTCCGGATCATCGTACCGCCCTCACCGGGATCGTTCTCCGAAGAGAGTGGTGCCGATGCGGACAAGCGTCGCTCCCTCCAGGATCGCTTCTTCAAAGTCGTTGCTCATGCCCATGGACAGCTCCGGCAACGCGTGTCCCAGATCGTTTTCAAGTCGATCCCGGAATTCCCGCAGCGCCGCAAACGCCCGTCGGAGTACGGTCTCGTCGGAACTGATCGGTCCGATCGTCATTACACCGTTCAGCTCCAGGTGCGGAGCGTTTTCAATTGCGCCGGCAACCTGCAGGAGCTCGTCGTACCTCCATACCCCTTGTTTACTCTCCTCCCCGGAGGTGTTGACCTCTACCATGGCGGTGATCCTCCGTTCCGCCGCGGCGAGGCGTGTCTCAAGCGCCTCCACGGTACGAACAGCGTCCAGCGACTGCACGGCATCGTAGAAACCGGCGGCGTCTCGTGCTTTGTTTCTCTGGAGGTGTCCCACCAGGTGAACCTCGGCGTCATCGGGGAAGAGCGTTCGTTTTTCCATCGTTTCCTGGACGCGGCTCTCGCCGAACAACCGAATACCGCAGCCCAGCGCTTCCAGCAGCTTCTCCGGAGGTTGCTGCTTGCTCACCGCCATGAGGCGCACCGACGCGCGATCACGACCGGCCCGGGCGCACGCACGATGTATACGATCTTCTATATCCTGCAGGTTTTCTGCTATGCTGCCCATGGGGACGATAATAGCATGGATCGTCCGATGTTGACGAGCACAGACGCCCCGTATACCTTGTTACGAAGGATAATTGAGATTATGAGTGAGACACTTTGGTCGGAGCGCCAGACCTCGACATGGCGCAGGAACGTAGGACTCGCGGAGATGCTTAAAGGTGGTGTCATCATGGACGTCACCGACGCGAAGCAGGCGAAGATCGCCGCCGACGCGGGAGCGCAGGCGGTTATGGCACTGGAGCGGGTCCCGGCGGACATCCGTGCACACGGCGGCGTTGCGCGCATGAGCGACCCGAAGATGATCGAGGAGATCCAGAAAGCGGTTTCCATTCCGGTGATGGCCAAGTGCCGAATCGGCCACGTGGTGGAAGCGCGGATGCTGGAGTCCATGGGAGTCGACTTCATCGACGAGAGTGAGGTTCTAACGCCCGCGGACGACACCTACCACGTAGACAAATACCAGTTCAAAGTACCTTTTGTCTGCGGGTGCCGAAACCTCGGAGAAGCGCTGCGACGTATCGGTGAGGGAGCAGTGATGATCCGGACCAAGGGAGAAGCGGGAACCGGCGACGTAGTGGAAGCGGTTCGGCACATACGGACGCTCCTCGGCGATATTCGCGCACTGCAGAATTGTCCCACTGAGGAGCTTATGACCCGTGCAAAGGAGCTTGGGGCTCCTTACGAGCTGGTTCTCGAGGTGGCACGCAAGGGCAGACTGCCGGTACCGAATTTTTCCGCCGGCGGCGTCGCAACACCGGCGGATGCAGCTTTGATGGTGTATCTCGGCGCGGAAGCGGTGTTTGTGGGATCCGGCATCTTCAAGTCGGACAATCCGGAACGTCGTGCCCGGGCGGTGGTGGACGCCGTGGCTTACCACGATGATCCCTCCAAACTGGTAGAGATCTCCCGCGGCATCGGCGAGCCGATGACCGGCATTAATGTATCCGCCATGCCCGAACAGGAACGACTCGCCGGTCGCGGATGGTAAACGCGGAGACTGTTTTATTCCGGCGCGCCCTTGACGAACGTACGTAAGATACCGGTCATGAATTTCGCCCTGTGAGTTTGGTTAAATGAGTTTTACCCCGACGGAGCCGGTATCCCCGTCCGCGCCGGCTCCCTCCCCGACTTATCCCGGTCCCCCGGTCGGGCCGCGGGTGGGCGTCATCGCGTTCCAGGGTGACTTTGAACGACACTTGTCCGTCTTGAAGACCCTGGGCGCGGAGGCCCGCCCCGTGCGCAGACCGGAGGAACTGGACAGTCTGCAGGCGCTGATCATTCCCGGTGGCGAAAGCACCACCATAGGCATGCTCATGGAGCGTTTCGGTCTGCTCTCTCCCGTCCGGGAGCGCGTTATCGCGGGTTTCCCCGTGATGGGGACGTGCGCCGGGGCGATTCTGCTGGCCCGGGAGATCGAGGGCAGCGATCAGGTCCGGATCGGTACACTGGATATCACTATACGGAGAAACGCCTACGGACGACAGGTGGACAGCTTTGACGCTCCACTCACGGTGGTATCACCCTCGTTTGCGCAAGTATCACCGGCGCAGGACGATCCACCGGTGGGTGTTTTTATCCGTGCTCCCCGAATAATCGATCTGGGTAGTTCAGTGGAGACGATCGCCCTGGTCGACGACGACCCCGTGGTGGTGCGTTCCGGCGGGATGCTGGCCCTCACTTTTCACCCCGAATTGACCGGTGACCACCGGCTGCACCGATACTTTCTCTCCATGATCCGCCGGTGATCTGAACCGCGCGGGTTTACCGCGTTCTGGCCTCGTTGTAAGCCAGGAGCTCACGTAACGCCTCCTCTCCGGAATGAGGCAGCTCGAGGTGTTCCAGGATCGCCTGGGCGCTCCGTTGCTCCGCCGCGACCAGTTCGTTCACGTACTCCATTACTCCGGTCCGTTTTATCGCCTCCCGCACCGCTTCCAGCTCGCCCGATCCCAGTCGGTCCGTTCCAAAATACATTCGTACAGGATCGTCCTCGGGAAGGCTGCGAAAAAGCGCTTCCCGGAAGATCGTTTTCTTGTCTTCCCGGATATCACTGCCGGCAGGTTTACCGATGCGGTCGCTCTCGCCGAACACTCCCAGCTGATCGTCCCGGATCTGGAAGATACGTCCCAGGTGTTCACCCAGGCTCGAGAGCAGTTCCACCGTCTCCGGCGGCGCTTCGGCGAGATGAGCGCCAAAAACGAGGGGCAGGCTGAACGTATACCGCCCTGTCTTGTACGTGTAGACCTGCATGATCGCCTCTTCCGCTGCGTTCTCTACGTAGCCGTGATGCACGTCCTGCATCTGCGCCAGTCCCGTTGTGATAATCTCGCTCGCTACCAGGGCAGTCAGGTCCGACCGTATTTTTGGATCCACCGTCATCGAGGAAATACGTTCCAACGCGAGGAACGCCGCCACGTCTCCCGCGCAGATGCCCATGGAGCGCCCGAACTGTTCCTTTCCGGAGTTTTGAAGCAGCAACTCAAACTGCTTATGCATCGCGGGCCCACCTCGACGCGTATCATCCTGGTCCATGATATCGTCATGGATAAGGAGGAACGACTGGAGCATCTCCATTACCACCCCCCCCTGCGCAGCTTGTTCCGGCGGTTCTTCTTCGGGTCGGAGAACACGCCAGGTAAACGGCACGAGAGCTCCCCGAACGAGCTTACCCCGTAGTGCGTACTCGTGCAGACGATTCCGCAGGTCCGGGCCCCACGGCTCCAGGGACAGCAGCGTACGCGCTTCTCCGGAAAGGTACGTATCGATCGCCGAACGGACCATATGGATCGACTCTTTCAGAAACGGATGGTTCACAAAGCACTCCTCAGCAGGCGATCGAGTTGAAGATACCGGATGCGATAATGCGGGCGCGTCGCGGTTTTACCTTACGACGATAGACTACAAAGGGGTCACGGGCAATCACAGTCCCGGTCCAGTTGTACATGTCGCCGGCGGTTTTAATGGGAACACGGAGTTTGCGGGGTATCAGGTTGTAGGCGGCTTCCGCCTCGGTCTGCCACTCGCGATAACGCCGGAGCTGTTCCGAGATGAACCGGCTGAACTCCTGCGGTTGCGCTTCAGCGTTTTTCCGGTTGAGATCGGGGAGTGTGGATTCCGAGATCGGCAGATATACGCGACCGAGCCCGTTATCCTCCTGGATATCACGGATGAAGTTCATGAACTGCATCGCTCGTCCGAGCATGCAGGCAGGCCTGTCCGCGCGACGTTCCAGTCCCATAATGCGAGCCATGAACAGACCGATCACCTCAGCGGAGCCGTACACGTATTCCAGGGTTTCCGGTAGGGTCGCATGCACAGGCTTCTCCAGGTCCATCCTCATGGAACGCAGGAACGCCTCGGTCCAGTCCGGATCAAAGGAGCAACGTCGGGACAGTTCCACGTAGGAATCCACGATATCGTCACCGGTGAGCGTGCCCCGGACAGCACGCCTGTACCGGGACACGAACTCCTCGAACCCGATCTGGTCCTGGGGAACGCGGTCCACGTAATCGTCGGCAGTCCGCGCAAATGCGTAAAGAACATATACATCCCGTCGCAGGTGCGCCGGAAAGAACCGTGTAGCGTTGAAGTACGTTTTACTCCCATCGCGGAAGATCCGGCGGTGGGCGATACCGATTTTTTTCACCCGTGCAAGATACTCATAAATCTTTCAGCGGTCCACGGAGAAACGCCGCCGAACAGATGCCCTGTTTTTGTTAATATTTCGGCTCCGCTTCATATTCATGATCAAATTTGCCGTCAAACTCTGAGCAATTTGAGCGCATTGCCCTCGTCACGGCTCGAATTTAGTCGAAATCGCGTAAGTTTTTTCCGCGAACTGCATTGATCTGCTTGACATTGATCCGTATTGCAAAAATACTCGTTGTTCAGAAACGTAGTGCAACCAGGAGGACTGTATGCATAAAAAAACGGGTGCCCAGGTGATCGTGGACATGATTCATCATCACGGGGTTGATTACATTTTTGGATATCCCGGCGGAGCTGCTATCCCGATCTTTGACGCGATCGTGGATTCCCCGGTCAAGTTCGTTCTCACCCGGCACGAGCAAGGTGCTACCCATATGGCCGACGGCTACGCTCGTGCCACGGGAAAGCCCGCGGTCGTCCTGGTAACCTCCGGACCGGGCGCAACGAATACGATCACCGGAATCCTCACAGCCCAGATGGACTCGATCCCGATGATCGTGGTGTGCGGCCAGCAGACCACCTGGAATCTTGGACTTGACGCGTTTCAGGAAGCCGACGTTTCCGGCATCTCCTACCCGGTGGTCAAGCACTCTTACCTCGTGAAGGACGCCCGGGACCTTCCGCGGATCATGAAGGAGGCGTTTTACATCTGTCAGACCGGACGTCCCGGACCGGTCCTCATCGACGTACCCAAAGATGTATCCAGCGCAACGATCGAAACAGATTATAGTGAAGGTTTCGACCTCCCCGGTTACACAGTGCCCGCGGACGCCCCGGCGGACAGGATCGAGCGGGCGGCACAGATGCTCGAGCGGGCGCGACGACCGGTGTTCCTGGCGGGACACGGCGTCGTGATCTCCGGCGCGGAGAAGGAACTCACCTACCTCGCGGAGAAGATGCAGATTCCAGTGGTGAATACTCTTCTTGGAAAAGGCGCGTTTCCCGAGACGCATCCGCTGTCCCTGGGGATGCTCGGCATGCACGGCACCGCTTACGCAAACCGCGCCGTTGAGCACTGCGACCTTATCGTGTCGATCGGATCCCGGTGGGATGACCGGATCGTCGGAGACCCCTCCAAGTTCTGTCGGACCGCGGAGAAGATCCATATCGACGTGGACGCCTCGGAATTCGAGAAAGTCCTACCCATGGATCTCTCGATCCAGGGTGACGCTGCCCTGGTAATCGAACAGATAGCTGCCAACGCGGAACCGGGAGACACCGCGGACTGGCTCGGACGGATCGAACTGTGGCGCCGGGAGTACCCCCTGAAATACAAGAAAACCGGTAAACTGAAGGCGGAACACGTGATCGACGAGATTTACCGGCAAACCGGTGGACAGGCCTATGTAGCCACCGACGTGGGGCAACACCAGATGTGGGCCGCCCAGTACTACCTGGTGGACCACCGGTTCCAGTGGATTTCCAGCGGTGGCGCGGGAACAATGGGTTTCGGATTACCCGCTGCGATCGGCGCACAGCTGGCGCACCCGAATGCAACAGTCCTGGCGATCGTCGGCGACGGCGGTTTCCAGATGACGATGTACGAGCTTGCCACGGCGGTGATCAACAAGCTTCCGATCAAGGTGCTGGTGATCAACAACGCCTACCTTGGAATGGTACGGCAGTGGCAGGAACTGTTCTTTGAGAATCGCCTGTCCGGAGTGGACATGGAAGGCAACCCGAACTTCGTCAAGCTCGCGGAGAGCTTCGGTGTCAAGGGGTTCCGCGTGCGTCGAAGCGCCGACGTGAAGCGCGTTATCCGCACCGCGCTCGACTACAACGAGGGACCCTGTCTGATCGACGTGGAGGTCGCCAAGGAGGACAACGTGTATCCTATGATTCCCTCCGGCGCACCTTACTCCGAGATGCTCGTAGAAGCGCCGAAAACCAAACTTGCCAAACCAGTGGGGAGTACGTGATGAACAACGGAAGTACGATGACCGCAGAGATGCTCGCCGGAACGAGAGCGGAGAGAAAACACACGATCAGCTTGCACGTGGCCAACCGACCGGGTGTACTGATCCGGATCGCTCTCGTTTTTGCCCGTCGAGGTTACAATATCGACAGTCTCGTGGTTTCCCCCGCGAGCGATCCGGACTACTCCATGATGAACATCGTGGCATCCGGTGACGAGAAAACCCTCGACCAGATCCTGAAACAACTTAACAAGCTGGTGGACGTGGTTCACGCCTCGGACAGAACCGGCGAGGATATCCTGCAACGCGAACTGGCGCTGATCAAGATCGGGTGTTCTCCGGTGGAACGTTCGGAGATCCTCCAGCTTGCGCATGCCCTGCGGTGCGAAATCGTGGATCTCGGTGAGAACGTCGTCACCCTGCAGACCACCGGATCGTCTGATGAAGTAGACAGCGTGACAAAAGTTCTCAGCGGATACGACGTAATAGAACTGGTCCGCACCGGGAAAGTGCTCATGATCCGCGGCGAGCAGCACACCGCGTAACGGCCCGGCGCAGAACACACTTAGGAGAGAAAATGAGCTCGAAGAAGAATCTTTTCAACACTGTCTGGGACCTTCACAAGGTGGGTACCCTGGAGTCGGGGCAGGACCAACTGTTCATCGGGTTGCACCTCATACACGAGGTGACCTCGCCTCAGGCGTTTCAGATGCTCGAAGAACGAGGTCTCAACGTCCTTCATCCGGAGCGAACCTTCGCCACGGTGGATCATATCGTCCCCACCGCTCTCCAGACCCGCCCCTTCAAGGACCGTCTGGCGGAAGAGATGATGCAGGCGATCGAGCAGAACACCGCCCGGCACGGGATCGAATTCTTCGGTCTTCAGACCGATCACCAGGGAATCGTCCACATTATCGGACCGGAACTGGGTCTGACGCAGCCGGGGATGACGATCGCCTGCGGTGACAGCCATACCTCCACGCACGGTGCTTTCGGGGCGATCGCGTTCGGTATCGGGACCTCGCAGATCCGGGATGTCCTGGCGACGCAGACGATGGCCTTGAGTCGCCCGAAAGTACGCAAGATCGACGTTTCCGGGCGCCTTAAACCGGGCGTTTACGCGAAGGATATAATCCTGCGGATCATCGCCGAGCTTGGCGTGAACGGTGGCATCGGGTACGCCTACGAGTACAACGGTGAGGCGATCCGCGCTTTGAGCATGGAAGAACGTATGACTATTTGTAACATGAGCATCGAAGGTGGGGCCCGCGTGGGATACGTGAACCCCGACGAGACAACGGTCGACTATATCCGCGGCCGCCGTTACGCGCCACGGGGAGAGGCGTTTGAGCGAGCCCGCGAGTTCTGGCACGAGATCGCCAGCGGAGAGGATGCAGAGTACGACGATCTCTTTCACCTTGATGCCGACACGCTGGAACCGATGGTGACCTGGGGCGTAACCCCGGGACAGGCGATCGGTGTGGGCGAGCGCATTCCGTCGCTTACGGACCTCCCCTCGGAGCAGCAGGACATCGCCGCAAAAGCGCTGGAACACATGGGATTTGCGGAACGGGACCAGATCCAGGGTAAAAAGATCGACGTTGCGTTCGTGGGAAGTTGTACCAACGGTCGGATCAGCGACCTCCGGGAGGCGGCCCGTCTCATCAAGGGCAAACGGGTGGCTCGGTCCGTCCGGGCTTTTGTTGTTCCCGGTTCAAAGCAGGTGTCGATCCAGGCGGAGCGCGAGGGGCTTCCAAAGATTTTCCAGGACGCGGGCTTTGAGTGGCGTGGAGCGGGCTGTTCCATGTGCCTGGCGATGAACCCGGACAAGCTGGAAGGGCGGGAGATTTCCGCGTCCAGTTCCAACCGAAACTTCGTCGGTCGGCAGGGATCTCCTCAGGGTCGGACGCTGCTCATGAGTCCCGCCATGGTGGCGGCCGCAGCGGTCGCCGGGGAAGTTGTGGACGTCCGGGAATTTGCACCGCAGGCGCAACCTGAACCGGTCGCGTGAAACAAGGGGATAAACCAATGGAAGAGATCAGACAATCCATCAAGCAGATAGAAGGTCGGGGCATCGTGGTGCGCGGGAACGATATCGATACGGACCAGATAATCCCCGCCCGGTTCATGAAAGTCGTCACGTTCGACGGACTCGGCGAGTACGCGTTCTATGACCTGCGGTACCAGGAGAGCGGCGAGAAAAAGCCGCACCCTTTTAACGAGGAGAAGTATCAAGGCGCGGGTATCATGATCGTGAACCGTAACTTCGGGTGCGGATCCTCCCGGGAGCATGCTCCCCAGGCACTTATGCGGTCCGGAATCCGGGCGGTGATCGGAGAATCCTTTGCGGAGATATTCGCGGGCAACTGCACGGCAATGGGGGTCCCCACGGTGGCGCTTGCCGGCGCCGATACCGCAACGCTGATGGATATGGTGGAAACCGATCCGGCGGTACAGATCACTCTGGATCTGCCCGGCGGTACGGTAACGTGTGGAGACCGGTCGTTCTCGTTCGAGATGCATCCGGCGTACCGCAGCGCCCTGATCGCGGGCAGCTGGGACTCCACATCGGTGCTTCTCAGTAACGTGGACGCGATCGAGACGACCGCGGGACGCTTACCCTATATCGCCGGTTTTTCCGCGTAATTCCGGGAACTGTATGGCGGACGCGGCGACCCGCCGTGCCCGGCTCATGTCCCGGTACCAATAAAGGAGGCAGGGATTTGGCGGATACAAATATGACAAAATTACTCAATCGCAGGTCTCGAGCGATGACGGCCGGGGTGGAGCGCACGGCAAACCGGGCGATGCTCCGCGCGGTGGGTTTCAAGGACCACGATTTTGACAAACCGATCGTGGGAATCGCCAGTGCCGACAGCGACGTTAGCCCCTGCAACATGCACCTGGACCATATCGCTACCTATTCCCGCGAACGGTTGCGGGAGATCGGGACGATGCCCCTTACGTTTCATACGTTCGTCGTCACCGACGGCGAAGCGATGGGACACGAGGGGATGAAATCATCACTCATCTCCCGGGAGGTGATCGCCGACGTGATCGAACTGGACGCGCGGGGTCACCAGATGGACGCGCTTCTCGGGATCGGTGGGTGCGACAAAACGATCCCCGGCACGGTCATGGGGATGGCCAGGATGAACGTTCCGTCGGTTTTCATTTACGGCGGTTCGATCGCGCCGGGAATCCACCGGGGAAAACCGGTGGATATAGTAAGCGCATTCGAGGCGGTAGGAGCGTACAGCGCGGGTAAAATCACCGAAGAAGAACGCCTCCTGATTGAACGTGCCGCCTGCCCCGGCGCCGGCGCGTGCGGCGGTATGTACACCGCCAATACGATGGCCTCCGCCATGGAGGCGCTCGGGATGAGCATCACCGGAAGCGCCTCCGTACCGGCCGTAAGCGAACACCGCCGGTGGGTGATGGAAGCAAGCGCGGACGCCCTCCTCCATTGTATCCGGGAGGAGCTTCTCCCACGCGATATCATGACAAAGGACGCGTTCGAGAACTCGATCCGCGTCGTGATGGCTTTGGGGGGCTCCACCAACGCGGTACTCCACCTGCTTGCCCTGGCACACGAGGTGGACGTACCGCTCTCGATAGACGAGTTCAACCGTTTCTACGACACCACGCCGATCCTCACGGACATGAAACCCGCCGGGCGATACGTAATGACCGACCTCTACAAGGTGGGGGGCGTGCAGATGGTGATGCGCATGCTCCTGGATGAAGGGTTGCTCCACGGAGACTGCATTACCGTCAACGGAAAGACGATCGCCGAGAACCTCGCGGATGTGGAGGTAAAACTGCAGGGACAGGATGTGGTACACAGTTTTACCGCACCGGAACAACAACGGGGACCCGTAGCGGTCCTCAAGGGAAACCTTGCCCCGGAAGGTGCGGTGGTAAAAACGTGCGGACTGAACGAGTTCAGCCACACCGGACCGGCGCGTGTCTTTGAAAACGAAGAGGAAGCGCTCGAGGCGATTCTGAACGACCGTGTAACCACGGGAGACGTGGTGGTGATCCGGTACGAAGGACCCAAGGGCGGACCGGGAATGCGGGAGATGCTCTCTCCCACCGCGGCAATCGCCGGGGCTGGTTTGAGTCGGGAAGTCGCCCTTATCACGGACGGGCGCTTTTCCGGGGGCAGCCACGGGATGGTAGTGGGACACGTCGCGCCGGAGGCGCAGGTAGGAGGTCCTATCGCGCTGCTTCGTGACGGTGATGAAATCACGATCAGCACCGCCACCAAGGAACTGACCGTCGCGGTCGATCCACAGGAACTGGAACGACGGCGCCGGGAGTGGAAACCCCGCGACACCGGTTATAACCGGGGAGCGCTCTACAAGTTTGCACGACTGTGCAGCAGCGCCGCCACCGGCGCGGTCACCAGTTGACGTTCAGACGCCGACGTGAGATTGAACGGGCGGACGTGGATGGCCGCGCGTGAAGAGTCCCGTACGCCCGCGCCGCCCTACTCGTCTTCCCGCTTGTTCCGGAGTATCCGTGCCCAGTTGTCCTTGAGCGTGACGGAACGGTTGAACACCGGTTTATCCGCGTCGCCGGTCCTGTTGTCTGCGGCGCCTCCTCGACTCGCAGCGGTGGGACCGTTCTTCCTGTCCCGGCAGAAATAGCCCATCCGCAGGAACTGTACCGACTCTCCGGGTTCGATCTCCGCCAGGGCCGGTTCCACGTACCCCTCGTTTATCACCAGGGATTCCGGGTTGATCGCAGCGGTGAAATCCTCCACCTCGTCCGGGTTCTCCCGGTCAAAGAGCGTGTCGTAGAGACGGATCTCCGCGGGTACGGCGTGCGTTGCCGACACCCAGTGGATCGTTCCCTTCACCTTCCGGCCGTCCGGGGTATCGCCTCCGCGGCTCTCCGGGTCGTAGGTGCAGCGAAGCTCGGTTATCTCGCCGGACGCGTCCCGCACCGCCTCGTGACAGGTCACGTAGTATGCGAACTTGAGACGGACTTCCCGTCCCGGTGCAAGGCGAAACCACTTACGGGGAGCCTCTTCCATGTAATCTTCCCGTTCCACGTAGAGTTCTCCGGAAAACGGGACCGGTCGTGTATCAGCTTCCGGGTCGGTGGGGCTCGTGGACGCGTCAAACCATTCGACCTTGCCCTCGGGCCAGTTGGTAACCACCAGTTTTACCGGATCCGTTACGCCCATGTACCGCGGTGCCCGGGCGTTCAGATCCTCCCGGAGAGAGAACTCGAGCAGTGACAACTCCACCGTGCTGTTGGTCTTGGATACGCCGATCCGGCCGCAGAAGTCTCGGATCGCCTGCGGAGTGTAACCGCGCCGGCGGAGTCCGCTGATCGTGGGCATCCTGGGATCATCCCAGCCGTCCACGTATCCTTCCTGTACAAGCCGCAGGAGCTTGCGCTTGCTCATCACGGTCCACGTCAGGTTGAGTCGGGCGAACTCGATCTGCCGCGGGCGGTGCGGAACGGGAAGGTGCTCCAGGAGCCACTCGTAGAGCGGCCGATGGTTCTCAAACTCCAGGGTACAGATCGAATGGGTGATCCCCTCGATCGCGTCGGACTGGCCGTGGGCGAAGTCATAGGTCGGATAGATGCACCAGGCGTCACCGGTCCGGTGGTGATGAGCGTGACGAATCCGGTAGAGCGCGGGGTCCCGCATGTTGATATTCGGGTGCGCCATGTCAATTTTTGCGCGGAGAATACAGTGCCCGTCGGGAAAATCCCCGGCCCGCATGCGCCGGAACAGATCCAGACTTTCCTCCGCGGGCCGGTCGCGCCAGGGACTGTTTTTACCGGGCTCGGTGGGAGTGCCGCGATAGTCGCGGATCTCCTCCGCGGTCAGTTCGTCCACGTACGCAAGACCTCGCTCAACGAGGTTTTCCGCCCACAGGTAGAGTTGTTCGAAGTAGTCCGACGCGTAGAAGAGCCGATCTTCCCAATCAAAGCCGAGCCACCGGATATCCTCCTGGATCGAATCCACGTACTCCACCTCTTCCTTTGTCGGGTTGGTGTCGTCGAAGCGCAGATTGCAACTCCCCCGGTAGTCTTCAGCGATACCGAAGTTGAGAACGATCGACTTGGCGTGACCGATATGAAGATAGCCGTTCGGTTCCGGCGGAAACCGGGTATGCACTCGACCCTCGTAGGTGCCGACCTCGTTGTCCCGGTTGATCAGAGCGCGTACGAAATCCACGCCCCGGGAGGCGTCCTCCCGTGAGAAGACGCCGGAACTCTCAGTTTTGTCCATGATGTTCTCTCCTCAACGCTGAAACGTGCGCCGGTCGTATCCCCACATGTGACGCGGGGGATTTACGAACTCGATGTAGGTGCGATCGCTGTCTATTCCCAGGTGACCGTCGGCGAAGTCGCAGAGTTTGCTCGAGAAGACCTTGGTGTTCTCCTCCGGCAGGCCCAGGCTCTTGAGTCGCATCAGGCACGCGGGATCTCCGGAACCGCCGAGGCGAAGCGCGGCGCCGTCCACAAGGTGTACCATCACGTATTTCTTCGGCTTCCCCAGCATCTCCGAGACCGTCGTGGATGCCGCCACAAGGATTTCTTCACGACTCTCCTGCGAGACCGTGACGTTGGTTACTATTGACAAAAGGGGCATGATATTCCGTCCTTTTACGTTGCGCGTGTACGCTATGTGTCTACCTTACGCGTCACCGGCGAGACCGATCTCGGACGCAACTGTCTGCATTCCCGCCAGCGTTTTTGTGATGACTTCGTCAAGGGGCGTGTCGAGCATCTCTGCGCCGGCGGCAATCACCTCCCGATTGGCTCCGGCGGCAAAACTCTTTTCTTTCCATTTTTTCTTGATCGACTTCGGTTTCATATCGAGAATGCTGCGGCTGGGTCGAACCAGGGCCGTAGCCGTGATCAGTCCGGTGAGCTCATCGATCGTGTATAGAACTTTCTCCATCGGGTGTTCCGGTTTGTCTTCGGTAAACATACCCCAGGCATGACTGCGGACCGCGCGGATATATTCCTCCGGCCAGCCCGCTTCGCGGAGAATCGCGGTGGTACGGGTGCAGTGTTCCTCCGGGAACATCTCCCAATCCAGATCATGTACGAGACCGATCACGCCCCACTTTTCGGGGTCCTCCCCCTGCTCCTCCGCGAAGTAACGCATGACTGCTTCCACTGCGCGGGCGTGATTGCGCAGCGCCTCGGTTTTTGTATACTCGAAGAGCAGAGCCTCCGCCTGCGCTCTCGTAGGTATCACAGGTTTGTTCATGGCCGCGAGCATAGCCGATTTTTCCGGGGAAGTGAACCGCTTCACACCGGGATCTCTCTCTTACGCATCGATGTGGAGTTTAAGACAAGGAAGGTCCAGTTCCGCCAGCATCCATCGGGTCATACCCAGAAGAGCTGCAAACGTGGTGTCCCGCTCCCGGCCGGAAGCGATCGACAGGGCGTACCGCAGGGTGTCCTCGGCGAGATCCGCCGTAGCCGGGCGTCCCCGGTCCTGAAAGACTATCAGCCAGTCCAGGCCGCGCAGCATCGTCCGTCGTACCAGAAAATAGAGTGGCGCCTGGTTTTCCGCCAGGAGAAACTGTCCGGGGTACCGCAGAAAATCCTGAAACGCCGGGACAAAACTCTCATCGTACCGCCTGCCCCAGTACAGAATCGTACGGATCACTCGGTTGTTGCGCTCCCGCAGAGACGGTCTGACCAGCACGCGCCAGGAAGAGAGCCCCAGGCTGCGGAACCGGTACAGCGCAACGTAGAGCGACTCCCGCGGCGAGAGCACCCGGGTGATACCCAGGTCCCCGGCGAGTCGGTGTGGATCGAGATCGTTTTCCAACATCGCGATCGTATCGTTCCGCTTCCGTTCCGCCCGGAGACGGTCGAATTCGCTGCGGAGAAACAGAAAGAGTTCTCCTCCATCCTCGTGGTGATCGGGATGAACCTGCAGAATCAGACGTCGATACACGCGCTCCAGCTCCCGGGGACGCAAATCGGGATTCGCCCGGAGGCGGGCAATCACCGTTTCAACGTCCCGTCGACCGATCGCCATCGCCGGAATCCGTCACGATCGGAACGGACCGTCCTGATCCGCCGGCTCCACGATAGTCGTCGTAACCCGGTCGTACTGGTCAAGTTCGACCACTCGAATCGCCGGCCGCCTGTTGGCGATACGCAACTCCGGTGTGTCCGGGTCAAGCTGCATGTACGTGGAGGGCGTGCAGTATTGAGTAACGTTCTCCTCCACCGCACGGTGTTCCGTATGGTAGTGACCACAGAGAACGGTAACCGCAAGAAATTTCCGGTATCTCCGGCAGATCTGAACGAGGTCATCGCCGTTTTTCAACGGATAATTGGTGTCCATGAAGCGGTGGAACCCGGAGAGCATCGGGTGGTGCATCCAGACGAGGACGCGTCCGGAATGCTCTCCGCGACCGGCCGCGTCGGCGAGCCCCGCGAGGCGGGCGTCGAACCACAGGAGCGTCCCGGTGTGAACCACGTGGTCCGCTGTGTCGAGAAGCAGCATTGTCCGGCCGGCGCTTTCCACGGTCCGGTCCAGATAGGGCTGGTCGTCACCGAGTCGGTACCGCCGACCGAAAGCCCGGGCAAACTCCTCACGGTTGTCATGGTTACCCGGGAGAAGCAGCGTATCCGTTCCCACCCGTTCGAGAAGGGGATTCACCTCCTGGTAGAGCGAGACATCACCCCGGTCGAGCGCGATATCTCCCGTAAGCACCACCAGATCGGGTGACATGCTGCGAGCGGCCTCCAGGGCCCAGGCAAAGTTATCCCAGACCGGCACCTCGTTGGGATTCCGGTCATTCAGATCAAGATGAATATCGGTAATCTGTATACAGCGCACCCGTTCATTATGGAACAGAACCACGCTTTAACGCTACACTGTCGCCGATGAGCACCCTGATCTACCTCGACTCATGGCTCGTAATAGCCGCCAAGGACGCGGGCGTCCCCGTGCAGACACGGGACCGATCACAGCAGACCGTACGGGAAGAGCTCCGCACAAAGTTTTCCCTGGACTGGCTGCAACCGGTTCACCGGATCGATCAGCCCGTGAGCGGCGCTGTGGTGCTGGCGCGGGACAAGGAGACGTTCGCGCGGCTCCATCGTGCGATAACGCGGGGCGAGCTGCATCGCTCCTACCTGGCGGTGGTGGACACTCCGCCGGAACCCGCCGAAGGCGAACTTCGAGATCACCTGCTGGAGGGAGACCGGAATCCGGCGGCGGAACGGCGCGGCGCCGACAGGACGTCCGTGGTGGAGGAAGGAACCCGGGGAGCCAAACCGGCACGGTTGCAATATCGGACGCTCGGATCAACCCGGCACCACACGATCCTGCTCGTGCAGCTGCACACGGGCCGACACCACCAGGTGCGGGCGCAACTGGCGCATCGCGGGTGGCATATCGTCGGGGACGCGCGGTACGGTGCGCGCCGCCCCATGCGTGACAGAAGCATCGCGCTCCACGCATGGTACCTGGACCTGCCCCACCCGGAGTACCACCAGCGTATCGCGATCACTGCGGACCTGCCGGATACGCCACTCTGGCGCGGCGTAGCGCAAGCGCTCCGCGAACCTCTCAATCGTGACGACACGATTCCTCCCGGTGCAGCGCCTTGATAACCGAGAGGATCAGATGGGCGTCGCCCCGTTCAACCACGCCGATCCGCTCCATTATCCGCCGGTAAAGCGCGCGTCCCGGATCGAATCCGAGATCCCGCAGCGCACGTCCCGCGCGTCGGTGCAGGACCTGCATGGTGGCGTCTTCCAACGGCGGTTCCTCGCGCCGGGCAACCTCGAAACGGAGCGGCGCGAGTTCGTAGCAGTACACCATAACCGCCTGCCCGAGGTTGAGCGAGGGATAGGAGGAACGCATGGGAATCGCCGTGGCGAGGTGACAGAACTCCAGTTCGGCGTTGGAGAGACCGCTCTCCTCGCGACCGAACACCAGACCGATATGGTCTCCCCGGCGTCCTTCCCGGAGAAGTTCCCGCAGCTCGCGTGGCGGGTGGTAGTCGTCCCGTTTTCCCCGGCGGCGGGCGGTGGTCCCCACCACGAGATCCCGGTCCTGAAGAGCCTCCTGCAGGGTGTTAAAGACTCCGGCGTTATCCAGGATCTCCCTCGACCCGTGGGCAAACGCCCGGGCTTCGTCCCAGGTCCGCGGATCCTCCCGGCGACCTTCTTCCGCGGGGGAAACCACTATCCGCAGGTCCGTAAACCCCATCGTTTTCATAGCCCGTGCGGCGGCGCCGACGTTTCCGCCCCGGGACGGTTCTACCAGAATTATCGCAATATCGAGCATCGTGAAGCGTCCGCTACCGGCGATGATTTTCCGGAATATCGAAGAAACAGAGCGACCCGTTCCGGCCGTGGGGAAGCAGATCTTCAAAGGCGATCCGGATCACGCCTCCCGCGGTGACCCGTTCGATCCGGCTCCCGCTGAGCCGTTCCACCGCTTCCGTTATCCCCGGGTCGTGCGCGCAGATCCACAGCTCGTCCGACTCCAGGAACCCCGAGTAAGCAAAGTCCCAGATCTCGTCGGCGTCGGCCAGATACAGGTCCGTTTCCACTTCCGTATCCGGGAGGGGAACGTCCCGGGGTACCTCCCGCAGCAGTTCTTCCACGGTGCGACGCGCCCGGAGCGCCACGCTGGTATAAACTGTCTGCGGAAGGGGAAACGCCTGCAGAAGAAATGTTCCGAGACGCCGGGCATCCTGAACACCCTGGTCCGTCAGATTCCGGTCTTCGTCTCCAACCCCGGAACCGGCGTTTTCAGCCGAGGCGTGCCGTATCAGCGTAAGGTATTTCATCCGAATCTCCCTGAAAGAGTTCCGTAATCAGCGTCGTCATGAAGTCCACGTCCTGGACTGTTCCCGTTTCACGGATCGAGTGCATCCCGAGAATGGGAACACCCAGGTCCACACTGAGCACTCCCAGACGGGACGCTACGGCGGGACCGATTGTGGAACCGGCAGCGATATCGGAGCGGTTCTGCAGGTACTGCAGCGGAACACCGGTCCTGCCGGCTACACGCGCGACCCAGGTACTCACCGGAAGCTCGCTGGCGTACCGGCGAATCGCGCTTTTCTTAATTACCGGACCACCGCCAAGCAGCGGAGCGTAGCCCTCGTCGTGTTTGTCACGAAAGTTGGGGTGCCTCCCGTGAGCGGCATCGTTGGATACCAGCACGGTCCGGGGAAGCACCTCCTCCAGGGACGCATCACCGAGCGACCGTACCATACGACGAAGAAACTGTTCGGTAATCGTTCCCGCAGCGCCGAACGCCGTCGTGCTGCCGATCTCCTCGTGGTCGTAGAACACTGCAACCTGGGTATGACCGGCCCCTTTCGCCCGACGAAGCGC
>SLRR01000026.1 GCA_007130865.1 Spirochaeta sp.
GCATAGTTCCCTCCGGGAGGAAAGTATGCGGAACATTTGACTATGTGAATACTAGACTTATGTTAACTATCTCCGTATTATCTAATTATAAAGTGTCGCAAAACCGCTCATGAAAGTGGGTTATATCCTTCTCAGTACATAATTCTTATGAGGAGCTTAATTGTGAAAATCATCGCTATTGTTGGTCTCGTTTTTGTGCTGCTTGCGGGGTGTGAGAATCTGCTAGGCGACGACGACGACAACGGTCAGAGCCCGACGGACCGATCCTTTAATATTGAACGGACCGGTACGAGCAGTGTTTCTGGAGAGCTGACAGGTGACATCAACGGCGCAAGCATTGATGAAACGATCAGCATGACTGTCGAACACGGACTTGGCGACGTCGAACTGGACCAACTGATCGGAGTCGTTTTTGAGGGCGACCTCGAGTTTGCGCTGGTTATGTACGAAGCGCTTGAATCGAAAGATATCCAGACCACACGGCCGAACGACGATTTACCACGTGGCCGGTTCCGGATGCTGGGCGCGCAGGAACTGACGGTACGCGGTGAGACATACTATTTTAATCCGGGTATCGACAGCACTTTCGAGCTGAAGGCGTTTCAGGAAGGCGAAACGTTTACAGGCAACTTCGAGATCGGCATGGTCGTGTACGAGGATCAGAGCAGCCGGGATATCATGTCGGGACCGATTGGCGATTTGAACTTCGTGGGAGAAATCGTCGCTATTGATTAATGGACACAACAGGGAGAGGTTGCTTCGGGGCAACCTCTCCCGCAGAATGATCACCTCTGATCCGTCTTGTATACCCATCTTACACCGAACGGTTCCGTCATTTGAGGGGAGCGTAACGATCACCAGAAACGATCCGGCCGCGGAACTTCTGCGCCGTGCCTATCTGGGCCGGACGGTGCTCGTTACCGGCCATACCGGGTTCAAGGGTGCGTGGCTTACGGAGTGGCTGCTGGTGCTGGGTGCTCGCGTGGTCGGCGTTGCGTTGCCGCCACCGGACGGGGAGGCACTTTTCAACCTGTTGCGCCTGCGGGAGCGGATCGAACACCACGATCTCGACGTGCGTGACGGCGATCGGTTGAAAGAGATCGTACACGCTGCAGCGCCGGACTACGTGTTTCACCTTGCGGCTCAGTCCCTTTGAGCGCAGCGTCGCCGGGTGGTACCGCGAGATTCCCGTGGAGGTCGGTAACTACTACCGGGGAAACCGGATGCCTCTCCGGGAGATTACGGCGAATGGCTGGACCGGGCGTTCGGACCGACCTTTGCCGGACGTTTTCCCCGGGTCTACACCGGGAAGTACTGGGCCGTCCCGGCGGAGAGCCTTACCACCGACTGGATCGGAAAGCGCGTGTACTTCCCGGAGGAGGAGACCGTCCTGCGGGGGTACAAGACACCGCAGCACAGCGCCGATCACTACGTGCGGATCGCGCGCTACCCGGAATACGGTGGATATCGGGCGTTTGCGAACGCGTTGCTCGAGAACGCGAACGTCCGGTACGGCGCCGTTGTTACCGCAGTGGACCTGCGCTCCCGGGAGATACACCTTGCCGACGGTACGCGCCACCGCTGGCGGCGACTGATCAACACGTTCCCCTTACCGGAGTTCGTACAAATGACCGGCGAAGCGCCCCCGGAGGTCCTGCGCGCGGCGGAAACGCTCCAGTGCACCTCGCTGCTGCTCGTGAACGTCACCGCCGACCGGACCAACGCGCATCCCTTCCACTGGTTCTACGTTTACGACGAGGACAAACTCGCCACGCGCGTTCACGCGTGACCACGACGAGATCGCCCGGATCGTCCTGGCGGAGCTCAAGGAGATGGGCGTCATAAACGGATACGACACCGTCCATACGCAGTACATACCCCGCGCAAACATAATATTCGATCACCGCCGCCGCCCCGCCCAGGACGCGATCCTCACCTGGCTTGAACAGTTCGGCCTTCAACGCGAACCGGACGACCGGGAAGCACGTCGAGCGAGCGCCAGGCTGATAACGGGCGGCCGGGCCGTTCCGCGCGGACTGGTCCGCTCGTGACGATCGCGATCCCCGTGTATAACAATGTCGGTACGATCGCCCACGCCCACGCCCTCGACAGCGCGCTCGCCCAGACCAGGCCGGAGTTTTGTGACGTCCTGGTGGTGGATAACGCTTCCACCGACGGGACCACAGAGGTTCGCCGTGAACAGGCGGAGCACCCCGGATTACGGGTTATCGCCAACGCCGGGAACGTGGGGCTCTGGGAGAACCATAACGTTTGTTTCCGTAACGCCCGGACGGTACGTGCTATTCTGCCACGCGGACGACACGCTCGCGGAGCACGCCGTAGAGAGGATCCGGCTTGCGCTGGAACAACGGGGTTATCCCGACCGTTACGTTCTCTGGGGCCACAGCCTCTTCCGGGACTATTCGATCCCCCTGACCAACGCCGGATTCGACACGGGAAAACCCTTTGCCGGAATAGCCGCGACGCGTCCCTTCCTCAGGAGCGGTCTCACCCCGTCCGGCACATGCTACTCCCGCGATTTCATCGACGGCGGAGGCTTCTTCCCGACGGGGACGCTGGAACCCTCGGATTCCTCATCGATGGTCCGGGCCGCGCTGGAAGGATTCCGGTTCGAGATGATCGAAGATATCCTGTTCTACCGACGGAACGCCTCCACGGCGATCGGGACCGGTGCCGGCGGCCGGGAGGTGGAGAACCGGTTCCGCGCCGCCTGGAAACCGCTACTTGACCGCATCGACGACACGACCGCAGCAGGCCTCGTCCACCAGAGCCACGTATCCCGCTGGGTCAACCCCTCCTTCTACGCGTGCCTGGCCCAACTCGTCCCCCGGACTGTCGCCAGGTACATGACACTCCGACTCCTGACAAGCCCCATCCACGCCCTGCGCCCTCGATTCCTCCAAACCTACCTTCGTACACTCCTTCGAACACTACTGCGGAGCGTGTTCCGGCGGGTTCCTCGTGCCGGAGCGTAACGAGCCCCGGTCGATTTCCGTGGGGCTCAACCGGGGCGTTGGAAGGTGGACTGATTAATCCCACCAGTCTTCGTAGTATTCCCAGCGAACACCGGAAGGCTCCGATCCGGTGCGTATCCGCCATTCGTCCGGGCCGACCAGTGTGGATACGACTCGGTTCCAGCCCGCTCTCAGATTCAGGTCCACGTCTTCCGTTTCTTCATCGATGGTCACGACGCCGTGCACGCGGAAATCACTGTCGGAAAACCACCATCCGATCTCGACGGTCCAGGCTTCGTTTTCCCTGTATACGTCGCCGATGTAGTTGTCGTCCAGGTCGTAAGCGGTGAGGGAAGACAAAATCCAGTAGTTAGCGTTGGAGTCGCTTACGGTCAGTCCAAAGACTTCCAGCCAACCTGCCGGGAGCAGATATTCCGTAGGGGGGCCCACTTCGATTCCGCCAAACGAGCCGCTTGCACTTACGGAGACGGGGCCGGCGATCACCGTGCTCAAATCGTACTCATCATCAAGGACGAATAGCTGTCCCGCGTCACCGAAGTCCTCTTCCCAATCGACGATCGTACCACCGGGAAGCACCAGGGTTTGTCCGAGGGACGCGGTGGACCCTCCCTTCTTGTCGTCATCGTCTCCAAACAGATCACAACCTGTGACGACCAAAGCCGCCATTACCACAATTAACAGACATTTTGACACAATAAACTCCTCTTTTCTAAATTACGGATACGTTTGGTTGCTTCTATTCTTGTTTTGTGTCGAAGAAACCTCCTTTTATATATTTGAAGATATTTTAATTCACGGTGTAGTTATACACAAGGGAAATCTCTATCGACCAGGCAAAAATATCTACGTCCTTTTTTCCGGCACCGAGCAAGCTTCTTGATCTATCTCGATTCGAGGATTGAGCGAAAGGAACGGGATGCATGGAATTCCACGATCGGAGACGGTCTTGCAGATTGAACGTTTTACCGTCAACCGGGTCAAACTGGATCCGATCGTCGCCTGGGAGATGGCTGAACGTCGTACTGCCGTCGTCCGTATCCGCATCGTCGTTTACGTCTCGTCTATGGCATTGCGGGTCGTATAACGTAGGGTATTCAGAAGCCTGTTGATAAAACGCTCTAAAACATTACAGAGAAGGAAGTTACAAGAATTCAAGCGGGTTACGGGCGGACACAGGCCATAAATCGCTACACAGTAATCACTTACGCCGGTTCATCAACAGGCTTCTGAATACCTCGCGTGTAACGAGAAACAACAAGAGTTTGAGTAATACCGGGACGAGACAAGCGGGAATACCCCGGACCTTCTACTTATGTAGTAGGAGGGTAGCGTGAAACCACACGATGAGATTTTCCGGGAGATGGTCTCGGACCCGGAAGCACAACGGGACATGATACGAATCTGCCTGCCCGACCTGGCGGGGCGGATCGACCTGGACTCGGTAACGGCCGTTGACGCGACGTTTACCGGCGGCAAGCAGGCGGACTTGCTCCTGTCGATGCGTGAGCGAGGCGACGGGGATCGGCGGGGCCGGGAGCACCTGGTGTATATGCTGGTGGAGCACAAGTCCTATCATGATCCGCTCGTACCCACGCAGCTATTCCGGTATCTGGGTGCGATCTGGCACCAGCAGTGGGAACTTCGGGAATCCAGTCTGCGCGGTCCCTTGCCGGTGATCCATCCGGTGGTCCTATACCATGGAGAAACTCCGTGGACCACACCGTTGGAACTGACCGGACTGCACGAGGCAGGAGATTCCGACAACGTGCCGTTTGTCACCGACCTTGTCTATCGCCTGGTGGACCTTAGCGAGATCGAACCTGAACGATTCCGGGTAGCAACCCGGACCCTGGCGTATCTGATCACGTTGCGGCA
>SLRR01000255.1 GCA_007130865.1 Spirochaeta sp.
AGTTCGATCGGGATCGTTGAAGATATCAGGAATCGCATAGAGCGGTTTGAGGAGACGATGCCCGCGGGGATCAGCGTGAGCTACGTGAGCGATTCCACGATTCAGATCAGGGACAGCCTGGATGTACTGTTCTCCAACGCTGTCTTCGGACTGGGGTTGTTAGTGATCATTCTCCTGATCTTCATCGGAGTCCGGAACGCGATCATGACCGCCGTAGGAATACCCCTGACTTTCGCTTTGACTTTTATCGTTCTGGATTATCTCGGGGAAACGCTCAACGGCAATACCCTCTTTGCGCTGGTGCTGGTACTGGGTCTTATCGTGGATCACGCGATCGTGATCGTGGAAAACAGCTACCGGCTGCAGTACCAGGAGGGACTAAGCCGACACGACGCGGCGATCCGCGGAGTTAATCAGGTGGTGGTCCCGGTGATCGCCGCCACTCTCACCACGGTGGCGGCGTTTCTGCCGCTTACGCTGCTCCCGGGAATTATCGGGCGGTTCCTGCGGGTGGTGCCGATTACCGTGAGTATTGCCCTGATCGCGTCCACGCTGGAGGCTTCGTTCTTTCTTCCCAGCCATTATGCGGACTGGCCCGGGGAAGGTCGCGCCATGCGTCGGGGGGCGCGTTACGAACGCATACAAACCGCTTTTAGCCTGATCGTGAAACGACTCTACCAACGACGAGGGATCGTGGCGGCCGCGGCGCTGGTGGTGATGGTGCTCGTCTTTTCCCGGCTCGGCGCGATTCAACAGAACCTTTTTTCCTCCGAGGACGCCTCTCTCTTCTACGTCGAGATCGAACTCCCGCCGGGAAGTCCCGTGGAGCGCACCGATCGCGTGGTGAGGCGTTTCGAGAACCAGCTGTTGCCATCGGTGGGGAACGGCGAGGTGCTGGCGATCAACTCCTACGTGGGCTTCTCCGGTACCGGGACCGAGAACGTGCGGCGATCCAATATCGCGCAGCTCGTGGTAGACCTGGCGGAGGTCCGCGACGGGCGGACGCGGACCGTAACCGAGATAATGGACGAGGCGCAACAGATGACGCTCTCAATCCCCGGGGCCGAGCAGGTGCGATTTCGCAAGCAGCAGGGGGGGCCTCCCACGGATCCGCCGGTATCGTTCCGCATATTCGGCGACAGTTTTACCGAGCTCCGAACGGTGACCGAGGCGTTTCAGGCTCGGCTCGCGGAATACCCGGAGCTCTTCGATATCCGCAGCAACCTGGACGACGGCACTCCGGAGCTGCGCATTCGCGTGGACGAGGACCGGGCAGCGCGGTTCGGTCTGAGCACACAGTCGGTGGGACGTTACATCCGCGGCAGTTTTGACGGTATCCGGGCGGGTACGATCTTCGTGGATAATCAGGAGTCGGACGTGCTCGTCCGGTTCGGTGAGCAGGGACCGGTATCGGTGGATACGCTCCTGCAGATTCGAGTTCCAACCCCGGATGGGCGCCAGATACCTCTGAGTTCCGTCGCGGAGGTGGAAGAAGGCGTGTCGATCGGCGCGATCCGACGGATCGACGGCGTACGGGAAGTAACCGTGGAAGCGGAAGCGTTCACCGCCGCCGGCGTGCCTGCTATCAACGCCGACCTGCGGACTCTTTTTACGGAGGAGTTGCAGCAGCAGAACCCCGGGGTCCGTTTGAGCGTGGGCGGACAGTTTGCGGAATTTGCCAATACTCTGCGGGATATCCTGCAGGTTTTTGTGATCGGCCTGCTCCTCATCTACCTGATCCTGGCGACACAGTTCAACTCCTATACACAACCTCTGCTGATTCTCATTACCGTGCCCTTTGCGTTTGTAGGGGTGGTACTCTTTCTGATCGTCTCAGGGACGCCCCTTTCGACGACGGTTTTGTACGCCGGTGTAGCCCTGGCGGGGATCGCTGTAAACGACACGATCGTGCTCATGACGTTTGCCAATCGTGCGCGACGGGACGAAGGAACCGATGTCGGTACCGCCGTTACCGATGCTGCGGTGATGCGGTTACGGCCTATTCTCCTGACGTCGCTTACGACGATAGCCGGCCTGACTCCGACCGCGATCGGCCTGGGTGGACGTTCGGTTGTATGGGGGCCGATGGCGAGTACGATTATCTTCGGGCTTCTCTTTTCCACGGTCACCACGCTTGTAGTGGTACCTAGTTTCTACGGACTCTTCTACGACGGGTCCCGTCGGATATTATTGCGTCGGTGGAGAAGGAATCGGGTCGATCGTGGCGGAACACACAGTGTAGAAAGGACTCGGGTATGAGTGAGCACATGCTGAGGAGCGGTACACGGAGCCGATTGCGGTACGGCCTCACACTCCTTTTTATTACGGTACTGGCCGGGCCGATCGGTGCGCAGGAGCACGACGCGGATTACGAACGACCGATAGCGGGCGAGGGAAAACTCTCCCTCGCGTCGGTGGTAGATTCCGTTCTGGAAGCGGATCCGGGTATCCGGGTATCCCGCAATCGAACTCTACAAGCGCGGGAACAGTACAATCTCGCCCTGAGCGGTACGCGTCCGCGGGCGGATCTGGAGATTCGCCCGTACAGCTACGATCAGCGCCGTATTCCCGGAATGCCGGGAGCGCTTGAGCAGACCGTCCACGAGGTCGGCGCGGGACTGCGCGTCAGACAGCCTCTTCCCACCAGCGGTGTTTTATCAGCCGGGTTGGATTATTCCGTTCGGCGAGTTAATCCGGAGTCGGGGTCCGACCGGTGGGAGCAGATTCCCGAACTCACCTTTGGCTGGAACCAACCGCTCCTGGCGGGCGACGAGCTGATCGGGACGCGGGTGTTCCGTGCGGGGCTTCGTGATGCGGAGATCAGCTTCGTCAGGGCGGAGGTCCTCCATAAAGCCACGAGGAACGACGCGATACTGGACGTGCTGGAACTGTACGTCGCGACCGGTAATCTGCGAAGGTCCCGGGATCTCCTGGAAATAACGATCGATCTCCTGAGGAGTCAGCTTGAGTCGGCCGAACTGGATCGGCAGCAGGGGCTGATCTCCGACACCGCGCTCCTTTCGCTGCAGGTAGCCCTGAACGATCGTCGGGAAGCGCTTTTTTCCACGCAGCTACAATTGGTTCAGATCGAACAACAGCTGGCACGCGCGATCGGGGTTCGAACCGTTTCTGAGGCGGATCTGGAAGAGATTCCCGAAATACCGCCGGTAACGGCGGTAGGAGATCTCCGGACCGCGATCAGCGAAAACCCCAGACTACGGGCGGGTGACCTCACCGTGGAGCAGGCGGAACAGCGGTTGATCATGGGCGATGCGGCGGATAGGCCGACGCTCTCCCTCTTTGCCCGGGCTCTGCCCGTTTATCCCGAACCCCGGGAAGAAACGGATTCGTTGTCCGGCTCCTTCAGCGATCTTATCGGCAGCGATGCCGGACTCGAGTTTACTGCGGGGGTGTCTGTTACGATTCCTCTGCTGACCGCAAGACAGCGTGAATACCGCAGTCGAATCGATGACCTGACGCGTCTCAACGCCGAGGTTGACCGGGACGATACGGAAAAGCTTCTGGCCAACGCGATGCGCACCCTTCTCACAAGCAGACGGTTTCTTCAGGAGCGGCTGGAGTTGCTGAAAACCGACGTTGATTACGAGGAACGACGCGTGCGGAACGAGCAGACACTCCTGGACGCGGGCGTTACCACGACACTCCGGGTCCGGGAAGTGGAGTTGGATCTGCACGCTCGCCGGAACGAACAGAACCGCGTTCGGGCGGAACTATTTCTCAACAGCCTGGAGATCCTGAGTCTTCTGGGTGAGGATCTGGCGGTAGTAATGCGTGATCGGTGAGAACGGGCCGTCACCGTTTACGTCCGCGCCGGGTGATGCGGGAGATGCCCATCATGAGCCAGCTCGTGAACATACCCGCCACGTACACCGCCAGAAGTACAAGAAGCCCCGGTGCGGTAACCTGCCACGCGAGGAAGGTATAGGTTACGCTGCCGGTGTTTTGCGCCGCAAGAACTACGATAGCCGCGCCAAGAATTATTCCGATAAATAGCCGAATCATAGAGCCTCCACAAAAAATATAACGAATATACGTTCATGAATCCACGGTGCTGCGGTACTCCGCAACACGGTGAGAAAGCTGAAGGCGCGAGGTTACCGCGCACTTCCGGAAGATGTTACGCAGGTGCGTATCCACCGTACGGGGAGAGATAAAGAGCAGTTCTCCTATCTCGCGGTCTGTTCTGCCCTCCAGGAGTTTTTCGATTATATCGCGTTCCCGCGGGGTAATACCCAGGACGCGCACCATCGATTCCGGAACGGATGAACGTGGTGCGTCGTAGCGGTGCGCGCCGCCGGCTCCGGTGTCTGCGAGCCCCCTGATCCGGAGTGCCCGCAGCAGGGCAACGGCAAGAACGGTGCAGGCGATCCCGTATCCCAGGGAGAAAAGAAACCCGTCCGGCACGGTATAGCCACGCAGGCGTAAACCCATCGTAACCAGAAATTCTATCAGGTTGGCGGGAACCAGAACGAGCAGAGCGACGCCGGTGCCGCGCTGTACGAGCCGCCAGGGGACGCTCTGGACGCGACCGGCACGACGCAGGGCGGCGATCGCGGTGACGATCGCTAGTCCTCCTACCAGAAGTTCCAGGACAAGGATCGCTGTCTCTTGGACTACCAGGTTTGCCGCTGGTGCATGGACCACCAGGAACGCGGCGCCCCACATGGTTAATCCCGCGATCGTAGCGATCCCGGCGCGGTTTATCCGGAAGAACCCTGCCTGCGTCGGTTCGCCCCGTGTTTTCCGTCCCGGCTGCGTCGGAGAACCGGTGTCGCCGGGATTGTGGAGTAGGAAGGAGAGACACGCGTAGACCACGAATCCCCAGGCCGCGCTGTTGAGAACCCGGTACGGGACCACGCTCCGGGGGATGTTCAGAACTCTCAGGAAAACGCCGAGAAACGCCGCCAGTCCGATCGCTACCATTCCTGCCACTACAACTTCCACCGGGGGATGCCGCGGGCCGCTCAGCCGTCGGAGGACCAGAATCGCCAGAAGGAGACCAACCCCGGCGACCAGACTGAGAACGGTAATAATCAGCCAGAGGTAATCCATGAGTCAATTGTAATGGAATACGGAAATCTCCGGATAGCTTGACGCGAGATTTATCCCGCGTTATACAAACCGATGGTCCCGCAAACTCTCGGTCAGCTCGCGGCGCTGGGGACGGCGTTTTGCTGGGCGATCACCAGCACATCCTTTGAAGCGGCAGGGCGCCGCGTAGGCAGCCTGCAGGTCAACCTGACCCGTATGGTGGTGGCCTTCGTGATTTTCTCCGTCTATTCTCTTGCGATTACCGGTGGCCTTCTTCCGTTGCACGCGGATCGACACGTTTGGATCTGGCTCTCTCTTTCTGGTCTGGTGGGATTTGTGTTCGGTGATCTTTTTCTCTTTCAGGCTTTCGTGGACGTGGGAGCGCGCCGTGCGATGCTTGTGTATTCCTCGGTGCCGCCCATAACCGCGCTCCTCGGGTGGTTGATCCTCGGTGAGACGCTGACGGGCACGCAGGTATCCGGCATGACGATAACGGTCGCGGGGATTATCACGGTAGTGGCGGCGCGACCGGTGAGTCCGTCACCTCGCCCGTCCGCGGTACCCCGTTCCCGTCCCGACGGTCATTACCTCCGGGGAATCTGGTTTGCCGTTCTCGGGTCGCTCGGACAAGCCCTGGGACTCGTTCTGAGCCGGTACGGAGCTCCCACGTTCGACGCGTTCGCGGCGACGCAGATCCGCATCCTCTCGGGACTGCTGGGGTTTATCGTGGTCTTCACCGTGACGCGACGCTGGCAACGGATTGCGGTGACGTTCCGGGACGGTGCTGCAATGCGTCTGATAACACGGGGTGCGTTCTTCGGGCCGTTTCTCGGTGTTTCCCTGGGACTCTTCGCGGCGCAGCGCGCGGGTACTGGGATCGCCGCCACGCTGATCGCTACCGTTCCGGTGATCCTCATGGTCACGGCGATCACCGTTCATCGGGAACGGGTAGGTTTACAGGAGACTTTCGGAATCCTAATGGCCGTGGCCGGTGTGGCTATGCTTTTCTTGTGGTGATTCGTTTTTTGGTGCCGGTTACCTCGCGTTGCGAAGACACGAGCTGTACCTTACCGGAATAACAACCAACCTCCCACGCCGGCAAAAAGAACGGAGTAAAGAACCATTTCCATCTGAAACTTCAGTATCATGGAGGTGTCGATATATTCTCGCTTCAGGTAGACGAGTCCCTCTACGTTGTCCGGGCAGGGAGCCGCCGATGCGATATGGGTATAGACAAACAAAATCCCGAAAAGAAATACGGTTCGGGTGAGATACCCCGTTTCCCCCAGTGCACTCAATATCGGGTAGAGTACGACTGACAACAGTAGTCCCCGCGCCAACTGCGCGGGAAAGAAGAATCGCTGCACATGCGAGCGCTCCGCAGGATCCTCCATGTCCCGCACGTAATCCAGTTTCCGACTTTTGCTCTCGTAGACGTCCTTGCTGATACGCAACGCAACCACTCCCGCTACCATGTACGCGATAGCGTGCAACACGGTGAATACGATACTGAAGACCAGGTAACGCAAAATCGACCTCCTCCGACGGGTGTTTTTGTCATCTGTCGGCCCGGATCCGTAAACACCGGCCTGATACATTATACGATAGTTTCCGCGCGCGGTTTCACCCGGTGGATTCTCCTGGTCGTGGGCATTCCCTGATTCTTACCAGCACCTCCACGAAACGCTGTTCGTCCTGGAAAAAAGGTGTGTGTGCAGCGTTGTCAAAGACGATCAGTTCCTTGCCCCGGGGTGCATCCAGCACGTCGAAGTACCGGCGTACCGCTTCAAGTGGAGTATTGAGGTCCCGCGCGCCCATAATAAAAAAGACCGGTAGTTCCAGGCGCGGTACGTGGCGTCGCGCGTCAAAGTTCCGGTATTCCGCTTGATTCCACATCGGTCCGCTACCGCGGTTTGCGCCGCGGAGCCACGCCCGGTAATCGGGGATACGGTATTCCGGCGCACGCAACGCTTCCACTGCAAGCCTGAGAAACCCCGTGTCGTAGCTACCCCCGTGATTATTGATAAGGCTCATGAACGACACGTAGCGCGAATGCTCGTGATAGGGCGGTGGACCCAGCTCAAGAAGTTTCCTTTTTTCACGGGGGGATCCCTCTTTGATGATCGCACGGGTAAGGTGCGAATACGCGATATCTTCACCCAGTCCGCGGTTAACCACCTGCGAAACGCCGATATAAGCGAAATAGTTCCAGGGGCGCTGCTGCACTACGTGCAGGCCGAGTTCGGCGCCCCAGGAATGACCCAGAAGATACATTTTCTCCGTCTCCAGGCGATCCTTCAGATACTCGGTAACTTCGTGAACGTCCTGCACGAACCGTTCCAGCGTCATTGTGGTCTCATCAAAGTCGGGAGGATTCGATTTCCCGGCACCGCGCTGGTCCCAGTGTACGACCAGGAAATACTCTTCCAGTTCCTCCGCCCAACCCTGTGCTACCGGCATATGCGCCGCCCCCGGTCCACCGTGCAACCAGAGCAGTACGGGGTTGGATCTATCTGTACCGCGGATCAGAATCCATTGCTCCATCCCACCGATCTCGACCGCTTCCAGGACGGCGATACTCTCGGGACGTACCATTCCGCGCGAGTCGGTGAAGGGAGCGGTTGTGGCGCATCCGATCGCGGAGAATGTGGCCAGGGTTCCGGCGACGACACCGTACAGAGCGCCGACCAAGGCTCTCGCGGGTCGGGTTTTTTCCATTTCAGATCCTCCTGTTCCATCGATCGTTCCCGACAATAAGCGACGTCGGAGTAGTTCGTGTATCCGGAGAACTCCGTATTCGTCGCAGTGGCCAACGCCGGCGCGTCGTGCGGGTAAATTACGGAGTTATCCTGATACTCCCGTCGTGCAGATCCGTTCAATATACGTCCATGACGTACCGACTACCCTTTCTATTCCGAGTCTCCGTTGCGGTGTTACTGCGAGTTGTGTTGATCAGCGTCCCCGCAGCGTTCGCCGGAACACCTGTTTTCAAAGAAGGCGAGGCCCCCCGCTCCTGGCAGCTCGTTCCGCTTCCGGTGGCGTTCTATACCAGCGACACGGGCGTCGCCGGAGGCGGACTGCTCGTAGCGATCCACCAGGACGAGGAAGGACGTGAGACGTTCTCGCTGACCACAGCGGCCACGCTCGCCTGGATCGGCCACGCGGAACTCTCCTCCTCCGCGCTTTATCGCGTACCCGGTTCTCCCTGGAAGCTGGAAGGAGCGGTCGGCGCGTTTCACACACCGGCGACGTTCTACGGACCGGTGGAGCGCGATTACCTCCTGACACGACTTGACGCCGAAGGCGTGCTCCTTCGCAGGGCTGGTACGGCGGCGTACCTCGGCGCGCTTGCGGGAGCCGGATCGATCCGGTACGCCGACCTGGACGAACTCGAGCGGGAGAGCGGTAGCAACCTGCGGCTGGGCACCGTCCTCCGGTACGACACCCGGGATAACCCGCGATATCCTCGTACCGGCACCATGGTAGAGTTGAGGCCGCTGGTGGGAGTCTCCTACACGGAGGAAACCGGCGATTATCGACAAGTATCGGTGGACTTGCGGCGGTATGTGCCGTTGTACCGCTCCTGGGTGCTCGCCGTACGTTCCACCGCTGTGTTTTCCACCGCTGAAACGCCGCGCCACGCTCGTCCCTCGCTCGGCGGGTATCGCCTGTTGCGGGGATACGCGGCGGACCGCTTCACTGCGCGGCACACGGTCTCGTTGCAGTCCGAGGTACGGGTGCCGATCGTTGACCGTCTCACACTGGTCGCGTTCGGGGCCGGCGGCGTGGCAGAGGATTCACTGGACCGCATCCCGTCAGGTACGCTACGGTATACCGGTGGTGGCGGCGTCCGGTTTGCCATGAACCGCGACCGGGATGTAAATATCCGGCTCGATACCGGATTCAGCCCGGAGGGAATGAGAGTCTACCTTACACTGATGGAGGCGTTTTAAACGCGTTATCCGAGGCGTAATCCGACGTATTTCAGTCGCGTTATCAGTGTACCCGCGGCCGGGAGAGGACCTTTCCTTGCTTGTTCTCTGCCTAACCTGGAGGATTCTGTGTCTGAACGAACCTGGGACAAAACGGTTACTACCGGCGCGGTGGCGGCGATCCTGGGTGTACACCCCAACACGCTTCGATGGTACGAGGAAGCAGGGTATCTGCCGTCCGTACCGCGAACGCCAAAAGGGTACCGGCAGTTCTCCCCGGAGCTGGTACGACTCGCGCAGGTTGTCCGTGAGAGTCAGCCCCTGTTGAGAATCTACGGACCGATCCGCCGCGCCACGTTCTCGTTCCTCCAGGCCTGCCGGGAAGATTGTGTAGCAACCGACGCAGGAATCACTCGGGATGCTGATCGATGCACCGATCCGTATCTCGCGTCCCGGGAACGGCTCAACGCGCTGACCCGGTTATTGGAGGACGAGCATCGTCTCGCTTTGGACGCGCTGGCCGCACTCGACCGGTTTCGTAACGGAGAAATGACGGAGCCCAACGAATACCGGATCCACGCGAACGACGCGGCACATGCGCACTCCCGCCCGGGCCGGCTCCGGTATATCGGCGCTGCCGCCGGCCGTACCGGTCTCTCCCGGGACCGGATAATCAACTGGGAGCGGGATGGTCTTTTTCGTTGTCCCCGGAGCAACGCCGGATATCGCCTCTTTGGAATCGAGGAGATCGACCGCCTTCTGATCATCCGCAGCTGCCGGACCGCAGGATACAGTATTACCGCGATTCGACGGCTGTTGCGAGCGATCGACTTCGATCTGTTGTCGTCGGAAGAATCGCTCCGAACGATCGCCGACACGCCCGCGCCGCACGAGACCGAACTGTTCCCGGTTTTCCCGACGGATACCCTCCCGGTTACGCTCGAGGAGATGATCGTTCTGACCTCGAGGCTTCGCGGCCTCCTCCGATAATTCTCGTGCCTCCAGTCCGGATCGGCGACGAACGTCCTGAGCCGTGGCGAGCGTCTCGATCTCCGGTCGTGCACAAACCTTCCAATTAAACACCAGAGTTTTACGATACAGGCATCAATACGCAGGAGGTTCTATGAACGACACGGAAATTGTACGTGCCCTGGGGGTATCTAAGCGCTACCCGGGGGGTGTACTCGCATTGGATCACGTGGATCTCGTGATCGAGAGGGGAGACCGCTTCGTCTTACTCGGCCCAAACGGTGCGGGTAAGTCAACGCTTGTCCGGATTCTTTGCTCCCTTTCCCGGTCGGACGCGGGGGAGTGTACCGTATGTGGACGTGACCCGGTACGGGAAACGCGGGAGTTGATGAGGGCGATCGGGGTGGTGACCCAGGATAACGATCTCGATCCGCAGGCAACCGCGGAGGAATTACTTTGTTTCCAGGGCAGGCTCTTCGAGCTGACCCGAAGCGGGAGCACCGACCGTGCGCAGGAACTCATCGATGCTTTTGACCTGGAGGAACACGCGCGCAAACGGGTCACGGAGCTTTCCGGTGGAAATAAACGCAAGTTGCATTGCGCGCTCGCCCTGGTGCACCGGCCGAAACTGCTTTTCCTCGACGAACCGACGGTGGGTATGGACCCGGAAGTACGGGCGCATTTCTGGGATTCTATTCGGCAGATAAACCGCGAGGAGGGGACCACGTTAGTTCTGACCACCCAGTATCTGGAGGAGGCGGAACGCCACGCGGACCAGCTGGCGCTTTTACGCAATGGACGAGTCGCGTACCGGGGAACGGTAGAGTCCTTCGTCGCGGATCGCGGCACTACGGATCCCGGCCGGCTCTCTCTGGAGGACGGGTACCTGGCGTATTTGTCGGAGGTGAACGATGTTGCTGATTAAACGGGGAATATTGCGAATGCTCAGGCGTCCCTTCGCTCTGGCGGGAGGACTCGGAATGAGCCTCTTTTTTCTGGTGGTGTACAACGCGGGCATCGGCGGTGTTGGGTTTCTCCCGGAATTCGGCGATGGCGGGTACCTGGCGTTTCTGTTGCCTATGAGTCTGGTCTCGCTTGCCATGGGGTCGGCCGCCGGAGCGGGGCAGTCGCTCCATGACGATATGAGTTCCGGCTACTTCCGCCGACTCTATCTCTCGCCGGTGCGACGGTGGACCTTTGTGGTGGCGCCGATTACCGCCGATGCCGTTGCAACAGGGATCGGCGCGATAGGCGTGATCGGTGCGGGAGCTCTGTTCGGCGTTCCTTTTCGGTTCGGGGCGGCTTCGGTAGGAGGATTGCTGCTGCTCGCCCTGCTATGGGGGATAACGCTTTCGGCGCTCTCCGCGGGTGTTATGGTGCGCACCGGAAGCTCCGAGGGGGCACGGATCGTGACAACTGCGGTCTTTCCACTGATCTTTCTCTCCACCACCTTCATGCCACGAGATCTGATCACCGCGCAGTGGCTTCGGATCATATCCTGGGGTAATCCGGTAACCTACTTGCTGGAGGGAATGCGGTATCTTCTGGCGGGGACCGCTCCGGTGGAGTTCTTTCTACTGGGTCTGGGACTCACTTCAGCGGCTATCGTGGCGTCGCTCCTCTTCGCGCTCTCGGGAACGCGGAAGATTCTCGTCTGATGCGGGTGACTCGTGACCGATTACTTTCTGGAAACCGCACCGAAAACCGTGCGCCCGGCGCTTGCCGGGAAATATCAGGAGCGCCTCCTCGTGTTACCGACGTGCTGACGATGAGTCGTCGCCGACGGGACACACTCCAGATAGTCGGTCACGGCGGAGAGCGGGCCTACTTGAGCATTCGCGCCCACCAACGGGGTTCCCCCGGGCGCCTCACGCGACGCAGGAAGTATGCTTCCAGACGAGTCCCGTCGTCCAGTTCCAGGACGAACCGGTGGCGATCGGCGTAGCGCTCGGACGCGCCCCCACGGTCACGGCCGGTCGTGCGCGGACGCACGGTGACACCGACGACCGAACGCTCGTGCCCCTCCCACTGCACGCGTGTTGGAACTCCCGGGTCGCCCCGGCGAGCATCGGTGAGGTTGTAGGCACCACGAGGGATCGTAAGAGGGAGGAATTCTGAAGACATGCGTAAAAACTATACCACGGACACACGACGAGGATGCAGTTCTGTGACTCAAACCAGGAGTTCTCAATGTGGGATTTCGTTCCGACACCCCACATTGAGAACTCGCCGAAAACGTCTCGATTTTGCTTCTTTCCTACCTTGACTCAAACGGGACGTTCGCGATTCCGGTCATCCCGAAGACTGCGCAATCCCCGCGCCACATTTCCGGGTCCGTCATATCCTGATTGCCATGATCGCAGCTGCTCCATATTCCTTTTGAATCGTGGATCGGTCAACAGCCGCGTGATATGGGAGGCGAGTCGTCTCTTTCTGAGCGCGTACAACGGAAGGTTCAACCCCGCTCCGTGGTTCTCCAGCAACTGTAAATTCAGGTTTTGTTCAGGCTGCAGGGGAAACCCGATGACCGGTGTCCCGGAAGCGACGGCGGTCTGCACGCTTCCCTGTCCGCCGTGGATCACAGCGATGTCACACATGGGCATCACCTTATGCGAAGGGATATGATCACGCAGGAGAATGTTTTCCTGCGCCTTGAAATTCTTCGGGTGCGTTGTTGTACAGAAGATAACCCGGACGTCCATCTCCCGAAGCGTGTCGTAAACGGCGGACAGATAGCTTCCCACGCTTGATGTGAGCGCGACAAATACTTTCGGCTTGTCGGTTTGCAGGAAATCCTTGATCTCCTGGGGTACTTCACCAAAGAGCTTCGCGTAGATTGCGCCGGCGTGTATCAACCGGACAGGTCCGCTGTACCGCTTGTCGCGGCCGTTGTTCCACCCTTCCGTCTCTTCACGGGTTATTCCGATGATCTCCGGAGTATCCGTAATAAACGCGTAATCCCCAAGAAAGAGGTCTGCGATCGATTGAACGGGTGTCAGCCCGAGGTCCCTCGCCACGGTGTTGAAAGGCTTTGTATAGATTTTTGCATGTGAAAAAAGCCAATTGGCAAACCGCTGTTTCCACGCGTCCGGTACTATACGTGCGGGTCCCTGGTCGAAGTCTTTACGAAACGGAGCGATTTGCTTCTCAAAAACCGGGGGAAAGAACGATCCATGGGTGGTGGCTAACGGGATTTGCAGGACTCTCGTGGAGAGCTTGGTCGAAAGGGTAAAGCCGGTATGAACGACCTGGACACGGTATTCCCGGAAAAACGCAGTCTCTCCTTCTACGTGCTCCCGGAGTTCCGGAACGGTGTAGAAGTTCCTTTTCCTGCCGATGTTGGCTAAAACGTAATCCCGGCAACGGCCCGGCGACATTATCGGCGGCACCAGATGATAGGGGATGTTCTCCTCCTATAAAACCCACTCGTATGTTCCGCCATGAGTGGCCACAAAAGGGGTTTCTCCTTGTTTCCGGAGCGCCTTGTAGATCTCGATCGTCCGGGACGTTTCGGACAAGTAGCCCATGTTGGGGAAAAGACAGATACTCATATAATTTCCCCCTTATTATGCACCGGCAGTTGCGGCCAAGGCCGGATCTCATCATTTCCGCAACCTTCTCGCCCCGGGCGGGACCACGCAGCTCCGTATTTTCCCCGGCGGGTCGCACTTCCTCCCGGTCGTTCTCACTCCCGGGAGCGTTCTACCCGTTCCTCGCCGACGACAAACGTACGAAACGCTGTGGTGTACATCAGGAATAGCGGCTCTAATGCCAGTACCAGAGGCGCGCCGACGCGGACCCGGTGAGGCTCCTCCCGATACAGCCCGGTGGAACCGAGCGCCGTTCCAAACAGAATGATACTGAATGCTGCCACGAGAAGCGCCGGAATCCGGTTTGGTACTGTGTTTTCCGTACTGCGCCCCGACAGAAATATCGCCATGAAGAGTCCCTGACCGGCAGCCAGTAAGCTGATATACCCGACGATGGTGGTCAACGAATTCTATCCATCCTTTGGCGGCAACAACGCCGGCAGCGAATCACACCACTCGATGACGCGTTCCTTCTGGGACCCAAAGTTGATCTTCTCCCGGTCTTCCGGTTCCTGATACCCCTTGAAGAACGCCGTGCTTACCGGCGCGGTCGGTAACAAGCGCGATACGCTCGTCAGGTATTTCTCGCGGTCGAGAAACGCGTTTTTCAACGCGCGCTTAAGCGCGTTGTCTGAGCTGCGTGTCATATCCGCGTCGGCGCCGCATACGACGAACAACGCGGTCGGCGCGCGGCCGATCGTATCGAGGTTCTTCCGAATAAACGTGGTGAGGCCGGTCCGCTTTGCGCTGAACGCATACACCGCGGTCCCAAGAATGTACAGGTCGCGGTCAAACCGGCCGAAATCCAGAGGCTTCTCGCATACAACATCATGTCCGAGGGATGTAAGACGCTCGGTCATCGACTCCACGATCTCCGCGGTGGCCGCCTTTCGCCTCGTACCGTAGACGATTCCAATCTTCATCGACTCCTCCTGGACTTAAAAGAACAGCCACAAGCGGGATTTCCGTGGTGCACTGGTACCATATTCGTGTTTGCGTGTTGCGTATGCAAATCGCCGTTACTATCCGCTGTCGAGATTCCACGGAAGCCGTCAGTACCAACCCGCGGTGATCGAGATTACCATAGCGGGATCGCGCACGTCCGCACGATCGCCGCGGAAAAACTCATCGTAGATCTCCGTCAGATTGAACCACGAGCGGCCGGTGATTATCGCGTCGCCCGGTGTCCTGATGTGTATCTGCTGGTTCCAGACCCACCGAACAGGCTCAACGTAGTCCATGTTGGCAAACCGCTCGCGAATGTCGTCCGGCATCGCTGCGTATTCGATTCCCAGGGCGCTGAATCCGTATGCCGATCGGTCGTCGGTATGTTCCTGTGCTCGTGCCATCGGCCCCGTCCGGTATGTGGGAATGAGCGTCAGCATATCGATCCCGGCAAACGCCTTCGAGGTGTGAACGCTCGTACCGGGACGGTATTCTCCGTTCCACTCCGCAACCACACCTACCGGAAACACCCGTTGCCGTTCCGAATCAAATCCGGATAGCATCAATAACGCTCCCGCGAACGCGCGTTCGCGAAAAAACGAATAGCCTCCGGAAAGGAGCACCATGTCCGACGGCCTGTCGGGTTCGATCAGATCGTATCGGAAGCTGCCGATGATTCCCTGTGGTTTCAAATCCCCCAGGTCGATCACCGTTGCTTCCACCGTTTCCGGGACACCGCGAACGCGTTCGAGAACGGACAATTTTTGCGGCTTCAGAAGCATTGTCGTGGAGACGCGGCTTCGGTGACGACTGATCGTATCCTCCTGGAGCGAATACTCGGACGGAACGTGCTGGTAGGAGCTGAACCCCAGATCGACGAACACCGCGAGAAGATCGTCGTACCTGAACTCTGCAGCGCCGCGAACGTGGCGGTTCCGGGTGTGGACGCGATCGGGTCGGTGAAATACGTCTCCCATTTGCGTGAGAGACTGATCAGACCGGACCGAGAGCAGATCGCCGGAATGCTTTGCGTGCATCGATGGCGGATTCGTACTCTCTTCCCAGTACGGCGAAACGCTACCGTCCTCGCTATCCCCGAGCGAAAAGACCATACGTACAAGGCTCGTGAGGTCGCTACCAGCCTCCAACCCCACCGTAACCGGCCCTGCCTCGAGCCCCGACCTACCGAAGGTGAACACTGTGTCGGTCAATTCCCGACCGACGTATCCCATATTCTGCTGATAGCGTGTTCGCAGGTGTTCGTGCCGGAACACCGATCGCGTGTGTGTCTCGAGTGCGGTCAGGCCTTCAAGGTGGTGGTAGTCGTCGAGCAGATACTCCGCGTACTCGGTCGTCTCCCCGTTGACCGTCACTGCTGCGGCAATCAGCCACAGTAACACTAGTTCCGGTACCAGCGTACGGACAAGTCGCGGCCACAGGGATGCCGTGAGCTTCATGTTTACGCGATCACAAGAAAAGACCCGCTACGCTCACCATCGCGACCATGTACAGGAACGCGGCGATAACGGAGTGCTTCCTGGCCGCCTGCCGCGCCTGCGTCGTGGCGGCGGACGCCTCCACACCCTGTTTTCGCCGACGGGCGGCGCCGATCTGCCACGAGATAAACCAGACCACGAGCATTACCAGGATTACGGATGTCATTCTAACTACGGAATTCATTGCGCTGCCTCGCGTTTCTTTCTAACCGGTTTGAATGTTCTATTGAGATAGGGCACGAAGAGGTTCATGGTAAGGATGGCGAAGGTGGTACCCTCCGTGAACTCGTACACCCCGGGTGTCTGCCAGCCCCACCAGCGCATGCTCATGATGATGAGGCCCACACCGGCTCCGAAGATGATCTGGCCTTTGGGATACTGCGGCGATGTCATTGGATCGGTGGCCATGAAGCACGCGCCGAACATCAGGCTTCCTGCAAAGAAATGAAAAAGCGGGTTCTGTCCCGCCAGGAGCGACAAGACCAGGACCATGGAAAACGCGCTCGCCGGTATCCTCCAGCGGACGACCTTCCGGTATACCAGGTACGAGAAACCGATCAGGAGCATCAAAGAGGAGATCTCGCCGATCGTTCCGGGGATCTGCCCCAGGAACATCTGGAGTATCGGCACTCCCGCTGCTTGTCCGGTCTCACGCAGGATTTCCAGAGGTGTCGCCGCCGTGACCAGGTCAACCGGCTGGCGCCAGGGCAGGATAGAGTCCGGAAAGGAAAACAGGTAAAAAAGACGGCCGAAGAGCATCGGGTTAAAAAGGTTCTTACCCAGACCGCCCAGGAGCTGTTTTCCTACGATGATACCAAAAGCGGCGGATGCGGCGATCGCGTAGAGAGGTGTAGAAATAGACACCGCCATCGCCAGCAGTAGCCCCGTAATGGCGGCGCTGCCGTCCTTGATCGTGATCTTCTGGCCGGTGATCTTGCGGTAGATCGCTTCTGCCGCCATCGCCGACACTACTCCGGTCAGCAGCCGGACCAGCGCATGTACTCCAAAGGCGTAGATGGAGAACAGAGCGGCCGGCATGAGAGCCGTGAGCATTATGTACATAATCTTCATCAGCCAACCCCTTAATATTTTCTTTATTGTAATAAATGTAGCGGATCAGGGGGG
>SLRR01000193.1 GCA_007130865.1 Spirochaeta sp.
CGATATCTGGATCGCAGCCGTCGCGATCGAGCAGAACGGCGAGCTCCTCACCCGGGACGAGCACTTCAAACATGTCCCCATGCTTCGTCTCCAGGCCTGACTTCTCTCCAGAACGAAATCGTGTGTCTTGCTCATGTGACGCCGGACGCCTCACCCCTCAGTAAGAACATTGTGCCACTGCCAACTCGCGCCTTTTTTTTGTCCGGGTGACATTAGAATGTAGTCAGGAGAAGTCATGAGCCAGATTACTGCCCGCATTCCCGATGACCTGTTGGCCGAGCTCGACGCCGCGGCGATCAGTCTCCGCCGCACCAGGGCCGATGTGATCCGTCAGGCAGTGGAGTATTACCTCGACGATTACGAGGATATCCGAGTTGCCGTCGCGGTACTCCGTGATCCCGCGGATCCTGTTCTGGACTGGGAAACGGTACGCCGGGAGTTACTCGATCAGGATTAAACAGAGCGCAGCGAAGGCGTTGGCACGAATCAGCCGCCCCGAACGCCAACGTATCATCAAGCGGATCGATCAACTCAGGGATAATCCGGGTGCCGGCAGCGTGCTTAAGGGTGAGCTATCTGGCATCCGTCGAGTCCGTATTGGCACCTACCGGGTCGTGTACGAGATTCGTGATGAAGAACTGGTCGTCCTCGTGGTCCGCATCGGTCATCGTCGCGAAGTGTATCGGAGAAGCTCATGAATTTACCTGACATCCTCGCCGGAATCGGCCGAAGGATAGCTTGACGCTTTGATGTTATAATGCTAAAATGCTAAAGCGTTACAATGTCAGGAAAATGTCATGAGCGAAGTATCGAAGCGTTCTACGGTTTATTTTGACCCTCAGTTACACGCTGCGCTGCGGCTGAAGGCCGCACATACGCATCGTTCCTTATCAGATATCGTCAACGATGCTGTTCGTGCGGCATTGGCTGAGGATCAGGAAGACCTGGCGGCATTCGAGGAACGGGTTTCCGAGCCCACAATGAGCTACGAGGCCTTGCTGGACGATTTGAAGGCTCGTGGCAAACTATAAGCTTGTCTTCAAGAAATCTGTCTCCAAAGATCTTCGGCCAATCCCAAACAAAGATGTTGCCCTTATTCTTCAGCGCATGGAGGAATTGCAGGAGAACCCACGCCCTGTCGGCTGTGAAAAGCTTTCAGGGCAAGAGCGCTACCGTGTCCGACAAGGTGTGTACCGAATCATATATGAAGTAGTAGATGAACTTCTTGTCGTAACCGTCGTGAAGGTTGGTCACCGAAAGGATGTCTACAAGCGCAGCTGACCAAGCCATGCACCGGAGGACACGACCCGAACCGTATTACCGTGGAGTTGATTCTCGAAAAAGTTGCTGCCGGAGAATCCCTTGAGCAGATTCAACACGAACATCCTTATATTTCAACTGACCAAATTCGCGCTGCGTTAGAATACGCGACGCTGGTTATCGGGAAAACGTGATTGACGAGCGGCTGAAGTGTCCTCAAAGCGACTGAGTTACACCACATCCCGCTTGACAGGTCGAACAAAAGTAATTACAGTAATAACATGAAAACCAGGGTGATCCGTATCGGAAATTCCCGCGGAGTCCGCCTTCCGGCAGCACTTCTCGAGACCTACCATCTCCGCGAGGGGGATGAACTCGAGATCGATCGGCGCCGGGAAGGCTTCATTCTATCGCCGCCATCGGTGGAGCAGCAACTGAGCTACGAGGACGCGTTTCGCGAGATGCGTCTCGAGGCGGCGGAGCGATCTGAATGGGACGCATGGGATTCCACGATCGGAGACGGTCTTGCAGATTGAGCGCTATGCAGTCTACTGGGTCAATCTGGATCCGATCATCGGTCGGGAGATGGCCAAACGTCGTCCCGCGGTAGTTATCAGCGACGACGCGATGAACCGTAACCTTGATACGGTAGTGGTCTGTCCGCTTACGTCGTCACGGCACCCCCGGTGGCCCAGCCGTGTCGGGTGTACCGTTGGCGAGGTGGACGGCGAGATCGCCGTCGATCAGATCAGGACGGTGTCACGGGAGCGTATCGGCAACCCTCTTGGCGCGATCTCCGCGGCGGAAGCGGCATCGGTCCGCCACATCATCACCGAGATGTACGGTGTGTTGTCCGTATCGTCCGGTTATCCCCGATGATTGAACCGCACGTCTCCGCAGCGTATGATGGAAAGGCCATGAACCAGTTGGAAAACCTCCGGGGTGCCACTCGCGATGCGCTGGAACCGTTCGAGAATGTTGCCTTTGCGTTCCTGTTCGGGTCCGCCGTGTCCGACCGACTGCGGCGTGATTCGGATCTGGATGTTGCGGTGTATGGAGCCTCCGGACGGCATCTCGAGATCGAGACGGATCGGGAGCTTGCCGACGAATCGAACATGCAACTTGCGGTGGAACGGGCCACCGGCAGAAACGTAGATCTCCTTATCCTGAACCGCGCACCCGCGGTGGTATGTGCCTCTGCCGTCAGTCTGGGTGTTCCTGTGTTTATTCGGGATCATTCGATATACTCCCGCTACGTTCTGGCGGTCACCGACACCGCGATCGACTTCCTCGAGACGGAGCGAGAGTGGCACGCGATTCGCGCCCGGAGTGCCTCCCTGTCCCCGCAGGACCGCAACAGACTTCAGCGGATACTTTCGTTTCTGGACGATGAGCTGCAAGACGCGTCGGAGTTTACCGACGTAAACCTTGCGACGTACCAGCGGGAGCGATCGTTGCGCCGTAATCTGGACCGCTGGGTAGAGGTCCTCATCAACGGGACTATCGATATCGCGAAAATCGTGCAGGCTTCCGAGAATCTTCCGATTCCTCAGACCTACGCTCAGATTCTTAACATTCTCCCTTCGGTACCCGGATTCTCCACGGTTCCGGAGGACATTCGTAACCTGGCGCCTCTACGAAACATCATGGCTCACGAATACCTGGACCTCCGGTTTACCCGGGTCCGACGGTTTATCGATTCCGATATCCAAATCATCCGCGAAGTCATCGCCGCTACACGCGCCTGGATGGATTCATCCGGTTTTAAAGAAACGGATCAACACCAATGAAAACACTCGTAACCGGAACCGCCGGATTTATCGGATACCATCTCACCCGCCGCCTCGCTGAACGGGGCGACCAGGTAGTGGGCCTGGACAACATCAACGACTACTACGACGTCGGTGTCAAGCACGGACGGCTGCGCGAGCTGGGCCTGGCCGTGCCGGAGGCGGGCGCCGGCGATAACGAACGCGGCAACGGGGGCGGCTACGGAGGCGGCGCGCACGAACTCGTGACGAGTTCGACCTACCCAAATCTGCGCTTTGTCCGGATCGATCTGGAGGACAAGGAAGGCCTGCGCGAACTTTTTGCTGCCGAGCGGTTTGATCGTGTGGTGAGCCTCGCCGCGCAGGCGGGGGTACGGTATTCTCTCACCCATCCCGACACGTACATCTCGAGCAATATCCAGGGGTTTCTTAACGTCCTGGAGGCGGTACGGGAGCACCCGGTGGAGCACCTGGTCTACGCGAGCTCCAGTTCCGTCTACGGGATCGACAAGCTCATGCCCTTTGGCGAGAGCGGCGCCGCGGACCACCCGGCCAGCCTCTACGCGGTGAGCAAGCGCTCCAACGAGCTCATGGCGCACAGCTACTCCCACCTCTACGGAATCCCCACCACGGGCCTGCGCTTCTTCACCGTCTACGGCCCCTGGGGCCGCCCGGACATGGCGCTTTTCCTCTTCACCAAAGCGATGCTGGAGCGTAAACCGATCGACGTCTTCAACTACGGCGAGATGCAGCGGGACTTCACCTACGTGGACGACATCGTGGAAGGCATTGTACGGGTCACCGACCGCGTTCCCCGGGGCGACCCGGCGTGGGATGGACGGCAGAGTGGGGTGGGGCCAGCTCCCGCCAGGGTGTACAACATCGGTAACGGCGCGCCGGTGCGCCTCATGGATTTCATCGAGGCGATCGAGGCCGAACTGGGCGTAAAAGCGGAGAAAAACATGCTCCCGATCCAGCCCGGCGACGTCCCCGCCACCTGGGCGGACTGCTCCGCCCTGGAGCGCGATACGGGGTACCGTCCGAGTACGGATGTACGCGACGGGATCCGGGCGTTCGTGAAGTGGTATCGGGGGTTTTACCAGGTGTGAGCGGTGGCGGAGGGCCGGCCTCCGCCCCTTTTTTTGCGCATTGAGTGGAGATATTTGGTTGTCCACCCAATATAACTACTCGTACAATGGATCCAGGAGCGTGCCGTCACCATGCGTCCGGGCGTGGTGTTCGACCTCCTGCTTGACACGCCGAGCAAGCGTAATTACGGTAATAACATGAAAACCAGGGTGATCCGCATCGGAAATTCCCGCGGTGTCCGCCTTCCGGCGGCGCTTCTCGAGGCCTACCGTCTCCGCGAGGGGGGATGAACTCGAGATCGATCGGCGCCGGGGAGATGGCCAAGCAGCGATCTTCACGCCGTCTGATGACAGCGTGAAGATTCCCGGACTAATCCATGTCCTAATCGTTGTCCTGATCGTCTTCGAGTATCCATTTTACACCGGATGGTTCCGGGGCGACACGATATCGAAAACTTGTTTCATCGGTCTTGGTCATTACGGCAGTGTTCCAACCGGCTTTCAGGTTCAGATCAATGTCGAACGTACCAGCGTCCATCGTTAACTCACCGTGTATCCGTACATCCCTGTCGGTATACAGCCAATCGACCTCGGTAGTGCCGTCCAAGTTTGCACGATAAATCTCTTCGTAAAAACCGTCGCCGATTACATCGAGATAGTATAAATCCCATGTGTTCGCATCCGGATTGGAGACGTTCAGTCCTTGTTCGGCAAACCACATAGCGGACTCGAGAGACGACGATGGAATCGGTCCTACTTCAAAGCTGGAGAACGATCCATCCGCACTAACCTGGATCGGTCCGGCGAATATCGTTTCTTCGTCTTCCGCGACGTACAAAACGGCTGTCGAGCCGCCCCAGTCCTCAATCGTTCCACCCGGTACCGTCAGGGTTTGACCGACAGCCCCGGAACCACCGCCATTGTCGTCGTCACCGAGCAGGTCACATCCCGCAACGACCATCGACGAAATTATTAAAATCAAAATAGTTTTTTTCACAATGAGACTTCTTTTAACATTTGAAATAAATTACAGTCCAAAATCAATAGTATTTTCGTCCGACGAGACCTCCCGTTTTTGATTTATCGATAATTATATAACGAGGTATCTATGTCTGCAAGAAAAAACAGAGACAGTGGCGTGCGTCGCGCTCCAACGGGACGACCGGGGGCCTTGCCCGCTTCACCGTGGCAGGCGAGCGGGTATTCCGCGCTTTCATTGAGGTGTGATATCTTTACGGCATGCTCAGAACGCGATCGATCCACGGGGTGCTTCTCACCCTTTCTCTGCTGATCATAGCCGCTGCGGCCCACGCTCAATCCGGGACGACTCCGATCGGGTCCGTGTGGGACCGGTACTACGAGGCGCTGGCGCTCCGCGGCGATATCGAGCGTCCCTACATGACGATCCGGCAGCTCTCCCGCAACGCCTGGGAGATTCCCGAGTCGCTGGAGCACCCCTGGCAGGATCATCGTGGCCCGCAGGGTTCAACCGCCCGCTCCGGTGCGTGGAGCGCCCGGTCCCTGGGCGTGGAGAGCTACTCCTCCTACAACTCGCGCTACGCCTCGGGCGGCAACGACGGCGCGATGTGGCAGGGGCGTGGATTCAACACGCGGCTTCAGGGCGGTGTACACGGTAATTACGAGCAGGGAGATCACCGGCTTGGCGTGACGCTCTATCCCGTATTCTGGGTCGCGGAAAACCGGGAGTTTGAACTCGTCGATCCTGACGATATAACCGGTACGAACGTGCTTTTTGGAGACCCGGTATATGGATACTATTCTCGTACCGTGGATCTCCCGCAGCGGCATGGACCCGATCCGATCTACGAGGTCGGATGGGGCGAGAGCGAGGTGCGCTACGACTACGGCCCGCTCAGCGCAGGATTCGGCAACCAGGCGTTGTGGCTCGGACCGGGCCGGCAGAACTCGCTGATCCTGAGCAACAACGCCGGCGGGTTTCCCAAGGTGGACCTGGGATTGCGGAAGACGGAAGTCAGCATTCTCGAACGTAATCTCGGCACGCTTGAAGCGATCGCGTTCTGGGGACGCCTCACGCCGTCGGATTACTTTGATACCACCAACTACGACGATCACAACCTCTATACGGGGGTAGCAATAGGTTATTCGCTGCCGTTCTGGCCGGAGTTCACCCTGGGGTTCAACAAGGTGGCGATCACCCAGTGGAGCGATATAGATGCTAACGCGTTGATCCAGCATTTTCGGACGGAGATACGGGGGTATCGCGGTGACGGGGGCCAGCAGGCGTCACTCAGCGGTGACTTCTTCTCACCGGCCACGGGCACCAATATCTACGTGGAATGGGGTCGGTACGATTTCAGCCGTGGTAAGCACTGGATACACGTCCCCGGATGGTCTTCCGTTTACTCGATCGGAGGAAGACAGGTGTTCGACCTTGGTCCGCGACGGTTTGCCCTCCTGTCGGTAGAACACACCAACCTGCTTAAGTCCCGCGCACAGATGCTCGGGCCCTCCGATCGCTGGAACAGCGCCGGATTTTACCGACAGCACAATGTCGGGACCGGCTTTACACACCGTGGCCAGATCCTGGGCGGGGCGATCGGTCCCGGCGGGCACAGCCAGTACGTGTCGCTCGCCTACTACGGGCGTCAGGGGTTTATTGACGTTTTTGTACAGCGTTATGCCCGCAACAAGGACGTGCTCTACTTCACCGGCCAGTCAGAAGAGAAAGACGGTACCCTCTTCATGCTCGGACCGGAGTCGGACGCACGGCAACGGGTGTTTGCGGAGATGCGTTTCGGAATAGGCGGCTATCTGCACGCGGGAGCTTTCGGCCTGGGTTCCCGGGTTACCGTTCACGATACGCGTAACTTTAATTACCAGGCCGGTGAGGACACGTGGAACACACGGGTCGAGTTGACCGTTAATTACAAACTTTAACTGAAAAACCAAGGAGTAATCTGTGTCAAACGAGAAAACTGTCTACGTCGGTATGAGCGCGGATCTCGTTCATCCGGGCCACCTGAACATCATCGCCGAGGCGAGCAAGCTCGGCGAGGTTTACGTGGGACTCCTCACGGACAGGGCGATTGCCAGTTACAAGCGCCTGCCCTACCTCGAGTACGAGCAGCGCCGCGCCGTGGTGGAAGCGCTCAAGGGGGTTCACCAGGTACTGCCCCAGGATACTCTCGATTACCGTCCTAACCTGGAGAAGCTCAAGCCGGACTTTGTCGTCCATGGTGACGACTGGAAGGAAGGTGTGCAGCGCGAAACGCGGCAGCAGGTGATCGACACGCTCGCCCAATGGGGCGGCAAGCTGGTGGAAGTGCCCTATACCAGGGGGATCTCCTCGACCCAGCTCAATTACGCGCTGAAAGAGGTGGGGACAACTCCCGATATCCGGCGGAAGCGTTTGCGCCGGTTGCTTCAATCCAAGGATCTGGTCCGGATCATCGAGGCGCACAACGGACTCACCGGGCGCATCGCCGAGAGTATCACCGTGGAGGTAAACGGTGTAACCCGGGAGTTTGACGGTATGTGGGCGAGCAGCCTTACGGACTCCACCGTGCGGGGTAAGCCGGATATCGAGGCGGTGGATATCACCTCCCGCATGACCAACATCAATGACCTGATGGAGGTCACCACCAAGCCGATCATCTTTGACGGCGACACCGGTGGAATCCCGGAGCACTTCACCTACACCGTACGCACTCTCGAACGGCTCGGCGTCTCGGCGATCATAATAGAGGACAAGGTCGGTCTCAAGAAGAACTCTCTCTTTGGTGTGGAGGTGGACCAGCAGCAGGACTCGATCGAACGGTTCTCCGAGAAGATCCGCGCGGGTAAACGCGTACAGGTGACCGACGAGTTCATGATCATCGCCCGCGTGGAGAGTCTGATTCTGAAACAGGGCGTGGACGACGCGATTACGCGCGCCCGGGCGTACATAGAGGCCGGAGCCGACGGGATCATGATCCACTCCAAGGAGGAAGCCCCCGACGAGATTCTCGAGTTCTGCCGCCGGTACCGGGAGCTGCCCCACCGGCCGGCCCTGGTGGTGGTACCCTCCAGTTTTGACACGATCTACGAGGAGGAGTTGATCCGGGCCGGCGCCAACGTCGTGATCTACGCGAACCAGCTCCTGCGCAGCGCCTACCCGGCGATGGTAAACACTGCCCGGCTGATCCTGACGCACCAGCGCGCCTACGAGGCAAGACCGCACCTGATGCCGATCGGCGAGATACTCAACCTGATCCCCGGCGGGAAGTAGACGATGATAAATCCGGCGGATTTCTATCGGCAGCTCGCCAGAGAGGGGTTCTCCTATTTTACGGGCGTGCCCGACTCTCTCCTGAAGGAGTTCTGTGCGTACGTCACGGACACCGTGGATGCCCGGGATCACGTAATCACCGCCAACGAGGGGGGTGCCGTTGCGCTGGCAACCGGGTACCACCTGGCCACGGGTAAAGCCGGGGTGGTGTACATGCAGAACTCCGGTCTCGGAAACGCGGTCAACCCGCTGCTTTCCCTGGCGGATCCGGAGGTCTATTCGATCCCGATATTGCTCCTGGTGGGCTGGCGCGGTGAACCCGGGGTGAAGGACGAGCCGCAGCACCGGAAGCAGGGCAGGGTGCAGAACGCGATTCTGCAGGCGATGGAGATCCCGTACGAGGTTCTTTCCGGGGACGCGGACACCGCGGCGACGCAGCTGCGGACGCTGACGGAACACATGCGGGAGCACAGCTGTCCCGTGGCGCTGGTGGTGCGGAAAGGGACGTTTGAACCGTATGATCCATCCGGGAACGTCGACAACGAGTCCACTGATACTGCGATCGCACCCGGACGCACGTACCCCATGAATCGGGAAACAGCGCTGCAGATGATCCTCGGAGCGCTCTCGCCGGAGGATCGTATCGTGTCCACCACGGGTAAGACCAGCCGGGAGATCTATGAGATCCGGGAGGCGCGACGGGAGGATCACAGCCGGGATTTTCTCACGGTGGGCTCCATGGGACACGCCGTGATGATCGCCCTGGGACTGGCGGAGCACCAGTCCCGCACCGTCTACTGCATCGACGGGGACGGCGCGGTCCTGATGCACCTGGGTAGCCTGGCGATCGCGGGAAACCGCGACGCAGAGAATCTCAGGCATATTGTGATCAACAACGGCGCCCACGAGTCCGTTGGGGGGCAACCCACGGTCGGATACGATATTGCCTTTGAGCGGATCGCTTCGGAACTGGGGTATCGCGCATTTATCCGGGCGGAGACGGAAGAGGAACTGGGACTGAGCCTGGAGCGACTGAGCTCGGAGCGAGGGCCGGTACTGCTGGAAGTTCGGGTTGAACCGGGATCCCGGTCCGACCTGGGGCGCCCTTCCACCACGCCGCTGGAGAACAAAAGCTCCCTCATGGAGGGACTTGGGGTTGTCCCGGAATAGTGAGCGTCGGAATGTGGAACCAGAGCGTACAACGTGGTGAAGGCAGCCTGGCGAAGCTGCGCGACCTCCTGGACGAACGGGGATCGAAGCGCGTTTTCCTCGTAACCGGCACGCGGTCGTACCAGGAGACGGGACTCGGCGAGCGGGTGGAACGATTCCTGCAGGGGTTAACGGTGGAACGGTTTTCCGGATTCCCGGTCAACCCGAAACTGGAGTCGGCCCTGGACGGGGCGGCCCGGCTCCAGGCGTTTGACCCGGACATCGTCGTCGCGATCGGCGGCGGGAGTGTCCTGGATACCGCAAAGCTGTGCCGCTCGCTTCCACCGGATCATCGACGCGCTACGGCGATTCTGGGGGGGCGCGGGTCGGTCGGTGCGTCCCCCGTTCCGATGATCGCCGTTCCCACCACCGCTGGAAGCGGATCCGAGGCTACCCATTTTGCCGTGGTCTATTCCGGCGGCCGGAAGTACTCTCTGGCCGCACCGCAGATGCTGCCGGAGTCGGTAATCCTGGACCCGGACCTCACCCGTACCGCAGACCGATATCTCACGATCGTTACCGCCTGGGACGCGCTGGCGCAGGCGATCGAATCGTTCTGGTCACGCGGCGCCACGGAGGAGAGTCGAGCATACGCGACAAACGCGCTTACCGCCTGCGTTACCGTGATCCCTCGTCTGTACGTACACCGTGACGACGAGGCGCGACGGGAGATGATGTACGCCGCGCACGACGCGGGCCGCGCGATCAACATCTCAAAGACAACCGCCGCCCACGCGATGTCCTACGCGTTTACCACCCACTGGGGCGTGGCCCACGGTCACGCCGTCGCGCTCACCCTGGGGGAGTTTTTCCGGTTTCACGCAGAGTTACTTCACGATTCCGGTGACCGGGACCTGGCGCCGGCATTCGGTAAAACCATGGAGCGTCTGGCACGTATATTCGGTGTATCGGAGGTTTCCTCTGCCGCGGAACGTCTGTGCGAGTTGTTACAATCGTCCGGCATTCCGCTCGATCCACGCGATCTTGGTATACCCGACCGGGAGACACTGGTTGCTGCTACGCGTGAAGTCAACACGGAACGCCTGCACAACCATCCCGTTTCCCTGAATCAGGAAGACTTGGAAACTATACTGAACAGGATTTGGTCACGACAGCAATGAAAACAATAACAAAACTTATCCCATTTCGCGCAGTTCAGAACGCTCTCGTTTTTCTTCTCAGCTCCACGGGAACTGCTCGACTCATTTCCTTGTGCGTCGGCTTTGGAGATGCTGAAACGTGCTGCCGGCTCGCATCGATCGCGCTGGCGCGGAAAGCGCAAACGGGCGATCTCTTAGTCGCTACAGGGTTCGCGTACTATCTCGATCGCGACTGGATTCGCGCGTCTGAAGTGTGGGGTGAGTATCTCGCTCGAACGGACTCTGCCTCTATGGACACGCGGGTGTTTGCCACGGAGTACGGGCGGTGCCTGCGGGAAACGGAGCGCCTCTCGGAGGCGATTCAGTTTTATTCTGCCGCTTTGCAGGAGGCAGACGGCCGGGAGAGTGAAAGAGTCGACAAAAACGTCCTTGAGTGGAGGTTTCAACTCGAACGCTGCCAGGCACTCCTCGCGAGTGACCGGGGATCGTCCGGAATAGCCGACATTGTAACGGCTCGCGATTACGGCAACCAGGAACTCAAGACGAATAGAGCCGCCGGTGTATTTGATCTGGATGTGTCGAACCAGGGTATAGTGATCAATGGCATCGTACCGCAAAGCAGAGAGAAACGGCAGGTGCGGATCTTTCTGAACGATACTCTCATGGCCAAGACCGACGTTCAATCGCGGTCACTGGCGGGTCAGTTCGAGTACCAGATTTCCAACCTCACCATAAGTAAATTACCGTCAGAGTGCACGATCTCCGTGGACGTTGCCGGATCTACCGTTCAAACACCACGCGGAGGCACGCATTACACCCTGCGGATACCCGACGGCGATGGAACAGCGACGGAATCGTTTCGTAACGGTACGTTACTTAACAAGAAAGGTCTTCTCTGGAGCGCCGGAGACGGTATCCCCGGTAACGAAAACCGGATTATCCGAGCCTACACCAGGGCACACCAGTTGTTTCTTGATACCTAATTTCCCGGCAAAATTATACCTACACCGGCGGCCTGACGCCGAAGGCCTGATAGATTTCCCGCTGCCGCTTGGTCATCGGAAACAGGATCCGGCGGCCGTCGATCACCTGCGTGCGTAGCTTCTCCATCGTCCTGATCAGTTCCTTCATCGTCATCGTCTTGTAGAGCTTCTCCTCAAGCATCACCCGATGCATGTGTGAGCTGACGATCAGCGCGATGAATCCGATGAATACCTTGCTCTCCATAGCCTGCTGCGAGTGTACCCGCAGCCGGTCCAGACCCAGGCTGTGCTTGATCCGATGGAACCCTTTCTCCACCACGTCCTTGTCCCGGTAGATCCGGATTGCCTCGGCGGCATCGCTGATGTGATTACTCACCAGTACCAGCCATCCGGCGTGGGCCAGCTCCTCCGCCAGGACATCTTCCCGGACGTTGATCGATCCAGTAGTTAGCGTTGGAGTCGCTTACGGTCAGTCCAAAGACTTCCAGCCAACCTGCCGGGAGCAGATATTCCGTAGGTGGGGAGGGTACGTCGATTCCGCCAAACGAGCCGCTTGCACTTACGGGGACGGGGACGGCGATCACCGTGCTCAAATCGTACTCATCATCAAGAACGAATAGCTGTCCCGCGTCACCGAAGTCGTCCCAATCGACGATTGTACCGCCGGCCAGCACCAGGGTTTGTCCGACGTGCAACGAGAATCAAAACAGGAGTTTGAGTAATACAGGGACGAGACAAGCGCGAATACCCCGGACCTTCTACTGATGTAGTAGGAGGGACGCGTGAAACCACACGATGAGATCTTCCGGGAGATGGTCTCGGACCCGGAAGCACAACGGGATATGATACGGGTCTGCCTACCCGACCTGGCGGGGCGGATCGACCTGGACTCGGTAACGGCCGTTGACGCGACGTTTACCGGCGGCAAACAGGCGGACTTGCTCCTCTCGATGCGTGAGCGAGGCGACGGGGAACGGCGGGGCCGGAAGCATCTGGTGTATATGCTGGTAGAGCACAAGTCCTATCATGATCCGCTGGTACCCACGCAGTTATTCCGGTATATGGGCGCGATCTGGCACCAGCAGTGGGAACTCCGGGAATCCAATCTGCGCGGTCCCTTGCCGTTGATCCATCCGGTGGTTCTATACCATGGAGAAAGACCGTGGACCACACCGTTGGAACTGACCGGACAGCACGAGGCAGGAGATTCCGACACCGTGCCGTTTGTCACCGACCTTGTCTATCGCCTGGTGGATCTTAGCACGATCGAACCTGAACGATTACGGGTAGCCACCCGGACCCTGGCGTATCTGATCACGTTGCGGCACGTGTTCCGTCGGTTGGAACAACCAACCGCCCGACAGCTGGTGGAGACGCTCGGAATGCTCTCGATCGGAGCGAAAACGCGTATCCGGTTGTTTGAATACCTGCTTTTTAGCATGCCGGACGAGAACACGGAGTTGTTGGTGACGGAGCTGGAGGAGCGGGAGTATACTATGGAGGGAGGAGAGGCGATTATGACGGTAGCACAGGAACTGCGGCGGCAAGGCCGTGAAGAAGGGCTGAGATACGGCCGTGAAGAAGGGCTGAAAGACGGCCGCGAGGAGGCGACGCACGAGGTTGCACGTCGGATGTTGGCGAAGGGCGCGACTGTCGACTTTGTCGTGGAGACAACTGGTCTCACCGCGGAACAGGTTGCCGCGCTCCGGAACGACGAGAAGGAGTAACGGCTGTCAGGTGGAGCGATGATCCGTGGTTTCTGCCGGTGTCTCCTGTCGTATCCTGTGCCGATAGGTATAAAACCCCAACGCGTGAGCGAACGGAAGGGCGCGCAGCGGTCTGGTCTGCTCCCGCAGACCAGACGGAACCCCTGAAGCGAGCGACCCGGCCGCAGGCCGGGACACGCCACATACTCTTTCTCTTCACACCACCAACCACAACCTCCTGAAGAATTTCGCCGCACCACACAAGCGCGAACGCTCCGGACCTTCTACTGATGTAGTAGGAGGGGAGCGTGAAACCACACGATGAGATCTTCCGGGAGATGGTCTCGGATCCGGAAGCACAACGGGACATGATACGGATTTGCCTGCCCGACCTGGCGGCGCGGATCGACCTGGACTCGGTAACGGCCGTTGACGCGACGTTTACCGGCGGCAAGCAGGCGGACTTGCTCCTGTCGATGCGTGAGCGATCTGGCACCAGCAGTGGGAACTCCGCGAGTCCAGTCTGCGCGGTCCCTTGCCGGTGATCCACCCGGTGGTTCTATACCATGGAGAAACTCCGTGGACCACACCGTTGGAACTGACCGGACAGCACGGTTCCGCGATAACCAACCTCCATGGGGCCACCACGGATCCGTTTGTAACCGACCTTGTCTATCGCCTGGTGGATCTCCGTACGATCGAACCTGAACGATTACGGGTAGCCACCCGGACCCTGGCGTATCTGATCACGTTGCGGCACGTTTTACGACCCTTCAACCCACCGGTAGCGCGGATGATCCTGAGAACTATTATGAACAGGTCGATCGAACCGACGATCCGGGAACGATTACTGAAGTATCTCGTGGACAACACACAGGATGAAAACACCGATACGCTGCTGACGGAATGGGAGAGGGCGGGGTATACTACACGAGGAGGCGACATCATGACGATGGCACAGGAACTGATGCGACGGGGCGAGGTATTAGGCCGCGAGGAAGGCCGCGAGGAAGCGACTCACGACGTTGCACGCCGGATGCTCGAGAAGGGCGCGACTGTCGACTTTGTCGTGGAGACAACTGGTCTTACCGCGGAACAGGTTTCCGCCCTCCTGAACGGCGAGAACAAAAAGCGGTCTTCCCCGGGCTGACGTACACCGCCGACCATGCGGTGTTCGGCTTCCTGCTGCACTACTCGAGACCTGTCGTCTCCTCGAAGGAGATGATCTGGAGATTGATCAGCGTCGGGAACTCCTCATTCTATCGGTACCACCGGTGGAGCGGCAGTTTCCGAGCCCACCATGAGCTATGAGGCCTTGCTGGACGATTTGAAGGCTCATGGCAAACTTTAAGATTGTCTTCAAGAAATCTGTCTCCAAAGATCTTCGGCCAATCCAAAACAACGATGTTGCACGTATTCTTCAGCGCATGGAGGAATTGCAGGAGAATCCACGCTCCGTCGCGGCCGGTGCTGCCGTATACTGAAACGGCGGCGGCACTTCATGCCGACATGCGCGTAAAAGCCGAGGCGATATCGTGAATGCGGGGGTAATAGCCGCGGAATACCGGCCTCCCGGATGCATGATCATGAAAAACGGTGGCGGAGATCGGTGAGATCATCCGGCGGGAGCGGAAACGACAAGGCGTGACGCAGGCGGTTGCCGCGGGCCTTTGTGGCGTGAGCGTTCACTTTCTCTCCAACCTGGAACGCGGCAAGGAGACGTCCGAGTTCTCAAAGGTTCTGCAGGTGCTCAACGCCATGAATATCCGCGTTTACCTGAGCACGCCCGGAGGCGAATCATGACGGTGTGGTACCGCGGTCGACCGGTGGGTCACCTGAAGCCGGATCACCGGGGTGGTTTTCTGTTCTCCTATACCGACGAGTGGGTGAATCATAAGAGTTCGTTTTCCATCAGCATCAGCCTTCCTATTGGCGAGGCCCTGGACCAGGATCGGGCGGACGCGTTCTTCACAAACCTGCTCCCGGAGGGGCCTGGTAAAGAGCGGCACTGCCTGTTCTGGCCGACGGCGAATACGTTCGATTCTCTCTTGCCGGATCGGCGAGTAAATGGGCGGTCGTCGTTGACAATAAACGGTTTGCCTGGCCGCGGAGTTCCGCTCCGTCAACCCACATTCTCAAAGTCTACGATACCGCGTTCTCGCACGCGCCCCGGAACGAGGCGTTTACTGCACACCTCGCCACTCACCTCGGACTCTCACTGGCTGCAACCACGCCTGCCGACGACTACCTCCTGATAGAACGGTACGACCGGACTCTGGAGAACGGGATACCCGTACGCCTGCACCAGGAAGACGCTGCGCAGGCCAGGACGCATGGCCGAGCAACAATCCGCAGGATTGTGCCCAGTCCTTGGGGATCACTTCATTCAGGAAATACCAGCGTGAAGGTGGGGTCGGGGTCGCCCAGGTGATCGAACTGATCCGGGCGCATTCGTCGAGGCCCTTGCGGGACCAGAAAAGCCTGATAACCTGGTGTGTACTCCGGTGATTTCGGACAAGGATTCCGGGGGAAAACGGACAGCTACCTGAGTGAAGCAAATCCTCGCCGTCACCATAAACAGCTGTCCGTTTTCGAGTCAATCTACGGCATAAAGTTTTCTCCTCACGGTGTCACCGGTGATCTCGATTCGGTGGGAATGAAATGCAAGCCGATCCATGATGGCGTCGGCGATCGTAGGGTCTCCAATGATGCCATGCCAATTTTCCACTGGGTGTTGAGAGATCACTATCGTTGATTTCCTCCGGTGTCGATCCTCAAGGATTTCAAGGAACGCCATTCGCGAGATATGGTTGAGAGGCTCAAGGCCAAAGTCGTCGATGAGCAGCAGGGCGTTCTTCATGATCCTTGTGAGATGCTTCAGGTATGTTCCATCGGCCTTCGCCTCCTCGATTTCGTGGAACAGGCGCGAGGCCGGAACGTACGCCACGGTATAGCCGTGCTGGCATGCCTGGTGCCCAAAGGCTGATCCAAGGAAGCTTTTTCCACAACCGGTTGGCCCGGTGATAAGAAGATCCTGGCCACGGGATATCCAGGAGCAGTCAGCGAGACGGAGTATCTGGTTTTTGTCCAGATTCCGGTCCAGGGTGTAGTCGATATCTTCCAAGGCGGCCTGGTAGCGGAACCGGGCGGCCCGCGTGAGTCGTGCGAGCCGCCGGTTGTGCTTCTCATCCCATTCGGCGTCGATCAGGTAGGTAATAGTCTCGTCAATGGTGAGATCCATGTTCTTCCCGGTTTCCTGGAGCGTACGAAACGCTTGGGCCATTCCATGGAGTCGCATCTCGGTCATTCTGTTGATTGTGGCCTGATTATTATTCATGGCTCGTCCTTACTTGTAGATTTTCGAATCCCGCAGATTCTTGTGATCGGCGAAGAGAAGCACCTGATCATCCTCGTGATCAGCCTTCTCCTGTCGCAAAATCTCGTCCAGATATGCACGGACATCCCGATAGCTGATTCTGGAGTAGTTAAGCGCTCGTCGACAGGCCAGATTCAGTCGGTCTGAACCAACTTCTTGAGCCATGTTCAGCACGCCAAGA
>SLRR01000187.1 GCA_007130865.1 Spirochaeta sp.
CAAAGGCGTAGATGGAGAACAGAGCGGCCGGCATGAGAGCCGTGAGCATTATGTACATAATCTTCATCAGCCAACCCCTTAATATTTTCTTTATTGTAATAAATGTAGCGGATCAGGGGGGCCTTGTACAGACCGGATCGGTCGGCCACCGGCGGCTCTACGCGGGTGCCTCGGATGTTTTTTCTTTCTCTTTTCCAGCCGCTCCCGACTCGGCATCCTCGCCGGAGACCTCCTCCACTTTCCTGGCTCGAGCGAATGCGGTGGTGATTCGGTCGATGATGATCGCCAGAAATACGATCGAGATGCCCGCCTCAAAACCCTGGCCGATATTTACCCGGTTTATCGCCAGGAGCACTTCCATTCCCAGCCCGCGGTTTCCGATCATCGAACCGATAACCACCATAGCGAGCGCCATCATCGTGGTCTGGTTCACACCGACCATGATTGATGGTCGGGCGAGGGGCAGCTGCACATCGAAGAGAAGGTTCCAACGGTCGGCGCCGAACGCGGTTGAAGCCTCGATCACCGCGGCTGGAACTTCACGGATGCCCACGTTGGTCAATCGGATCACCGGAGGTATCGCGTATATCACCGTCGCAAACGTTGCAGGAACACGCCCGAGACCAAACAGCATCAACGCCGGAATGAGGTAGACGAAGGAAGGCATCGTCTGCATCGCGTCCAGTATCGGCGTCAGCACGTTTCGTACGGCGTTATTCCATGCCATAAGAATACCCAGAGGAATCCCCAGTGCGATCGAAAACGCCACGGCGACGATAACCACGGAGAGAGTGTTCATCGCATGGGGCCAGTACCCGAAGGCACCAACCATGAAAAGCAGGATCGCCATGGCGATCCCGGACCGTATCTTGCCGATCGCGTACCACGCCAGAACTCCGACGCCGATGACCGCCACCCACCACGGAATGAAAAGCAGCGTCCGTTCCACCGCGATCAGGATCTGCAGACCCACGTCTCCAACCCAGTCAAAGAACCAGCCCAGGTTTGCAAGCACCCAGCCCATGGCGAGATCAACGCGGTCCGCTACGGGGAATCGAATCCAATCGGGAAAATCACGCATCATCTTCCTCCGTCGACAGGGCGTTCAGGATCGCCCGGGGCCGGACGACACCGAGCAGCTTCCCCTCGTCGTCGGTCACCGGCAAGGGGTAGCTCTCGGAACTGACCAACCCGAACAGATCCTCGATGATCACATCCGGCTTAACCGGTTCCAGGTACGTCAAGTCCTCTTTCTCCACAGTTGCACGCTTTTCTTTTACCAGACGTTCAATTGCGTCCCGCGTCGCAACACCGAGGTACTTCCGTTTGCGATCCACAACAAAGGACCATTCCCGCTTCTGACGTTCCATTTCCGTGCGCGCCGTGAGCGGCCCCTGCCAGCGGTACAAAAGCATTTCCGGTTCTTCCATTACTGTAGAAGCAGTAAAAACACGCGCGGGACTCGCATCCCGGGTGAATGCCCGGACATACTCATCGTACGGGTTGCTCAGAATTTCTTCCGGCTCCGCCACCTGAATCACCTGTCCGTCGCGCATGATAGCTATCCGGTCTCCCAGCTTCAGTGCTTCCGGAAGGTCGTGGGTGACGAAGATGATCGTCTTGCCGATATCCTCCTGGAGATCGACCAGCTCATCCTGCATCTGCCGTCGAATCAGCGGATCGAGACCGCTGAAGGGCTCGTCCATCAATAGAATATCCGGATTCTTGGCCAACGCCCGGGCAAGGCCCACCCGTTGCTGCATCCCGCCGGACAGGGACGCGGGGTAGTAGTTCTCCCACCCCGCGAGACCGACCGTTTTCAACGCCTCCATGGCTCGCGCCTCGCGCTCATCCTTTTCATCGCGGCGTAACCGCAGTCCGTAGGCAGCGTTTTCCAGAACGGTGTAGTGCGGCAGGAGCCCGTAACCTTGAAACACCATGCTTACCAGATTGCGTCGGAACTCCAGCAGTTCCTTATGCGACATGGCGCTCACGTCCTTACCGTCGACATGCAGCGTACCGGCGGTGGGCTCCACGAGGCGTAACAGTGTACGGATCATCGTGGACTTGCCGCTTCCCGACAGCCCCATGAGTACGAAGAGTTCTCCGGTTTTAACTTCCAGATTGACGTCGCGCAACCCGACTACACAGCCGGTTCTTCGCTGAAGTTCCTTCTTGGGCAGGTCGCGATATTTCGGCTCCAGGACCCGTTCAGGATTTCGACCGAAAACCTTCCAGATGCCTTGAGCACGAACCGCGATACCCGCGTCTGCCGGACTCGAGGGTGCCGCCGGGGCACCCTCGCTGGATACACTCCGATTATTCACAGATCCTCGTATCGATTATTGCAGGGCGGCGCGAACGTTGGCGACCACGTCGTCGTCTACCCACTCGGTCCAGACGTCCTCACGATTTCGCAGGAACCACTCCGCCGCCTGTTCTGCGTTATCCACCTCGTTCGCCAGTACGTTAAGGAACTCGTTGTTCGTCGCTACGGTTGTGCTGTACCGGGACAGAAAGTCCCTGACTTCCGGCAGGCGCTCCGCGCTCTCGGTGTTCATCAGAATGTCGACTTCCGCCGCGGGAAACTCGGACCCCTCAAGGCGGACCATGTCCAGCTCATACATGATGGCGGTGGGTTCCCAGTAATATCCTACCCAGGGATCGCCACGATCGTAGGCTCCCCGCATCGACGCCGCCAGGGCGGTACCTGAGCCGGGAAGAAAACCGGTGAACACGTCGGTCAGTTCAAAGTCTTCCAGTATCTCCTCGCTGATTGCCACGGCCGCCCAACCGGGAGGAGGAAAGATTACCTGTCCCATGCCGGGGTTTTCGCGGTCCGGAAACAGGTCCACGTAATCGCGTAAATCTGCAACGGAGCGGAGATTCGGTGCCATCGGATCAATGCCGCGTTCCGGGTCACCTTCGATCATGTAGCGCGGTACCCACCACCCCTGCGGGCCGTCGGGCATGTTCTTCCCTACGTTCACGATTCGACCGGCTTCGTACTCCTGTTCATACGCTTCCGGAAAGTTGGTGTGCCATGACTCCATGTTGATGTCGATATCGCCGGAGGCAAGACCGTTGAACAACGGAATCGTATCGCCCGGGATATAGTCCACGCTGTATCCGCCATAACCGTTTTCCAGGATGAACGCGACGATCCGGTTGTGAACCAGAATACTGTCCCAGGACGCGTCGGCCATCGTGACTTGAATGACCCCGTCATCCTCCGGCTGGCCGGCGCCAAAAACCGCGGCCGGCGTCAGAATCATGGTCGCTATCAACAGCCCCAAGAGGGCAATCTTCCTTGTATGCATTCGTTTTCTCCTTCTGTTTTCTACGGGTTCTTAAATAATAATAGGGTTGCGCCCTAGCGCAGTCAAGCCATACGTTTGAACTCTATTGAATTTTGACGCGGGAAATCGCGTGTTTTAGCGTAATTTGGGGCGATACGTCGCCTGTGATCATTGGTGTTCTAAGTTTTCGTGTTTCATTGATTTAAACGCCGACGTCCGGCGCCGGTGGAATCAACACGAAGTTTCCCACGTGTTTCTTCTCAAGAAACTCCCGCTGGGCATCGGCGATCCGTTCAAGGGGAAATACCTTTGCCACCAGCGGCCGCAGTTCACCTCGCGCGATATAGGAAAGGAGATTCGGGAAGACCGGCTCGTCCCAGGCTGTACAGCCGATCAACGTCAAGTCCTTCAGATAGAAGGTGCGCATGTCCAGCGTCACCAGTGGTCCTCCGATCGCTCCGGACGACGCGTACCTGCCGCCTCGCTTCAGTACGTTCAGCAACCCCGGGAAATCAGGACCGGCAACGTTATCAATGACCACATCCACACTATTCTCGCCGAGCAGTTCGGCGACATCGTCATCACGGTCAATAACACGATGCGCTCCCAGGGCAAGAATTTTTTCCATCTTTGCCTTTCCCGCGATCGCCGTCACGATGGCACCCCGTCGTCTTGTCAGTTGTACCGTTGCCGAGCCGACGCCGCCGGACGCTCCCGTAACAAGAACGTGCTCCCCTTCACGTACCACACTGCGATGGACCATATTTTCGGCTGTTCCGTACGCGCAGGGGATCGTAGCCAGTTCGGCATCGCTCCATTCGCAGTCCACGCTAAACACCTCTCCAGCGGGAACCTTGACGAACTGGGCAAAGGCACCGTCGAAATCCGAACCGATCCACACGTTCTCCATCGACTCAAACCCGTAAGGGCGCATGCAGGCCCTCACGAGCACACGCGAACCGATCGTGCTGTCATCGCCGCCGGGGCCAACCGACACGATACGGCCACAACAATCCGTACCCTGGATAAACGGAAACGGCGTCGCCTCGTTCCACCCACCGTCGGGCAAATCCGTTGCCGCCTCTTCGCCGGTGGTTGCCGCGTCCTCCGTGCCGGTCGTAACTGAGGAGGAGTACCAGCCGACGCGGGTATTAATCTCGGTGTTGTTGACGCCGGCGGCAAGGACTTGCAGGAGAACTTCGCCGGCTTCCGGCATGGGGATGCCTACCTCACGACACTGAAGTTTTTCGTAGCCGCCATTTCCGGAGGTAACAACAGCTTTCATCGTTTTTTTACGATCCACCGGGTCAAACCGGTCCTGTCGTGGTTCCGTATCCCATCGTTTCTTCATTTAAAAAGTCCTTTCGTTACCGGTGACGCATCAGGTCTGACAGACTCCTGACGTCTGGGAGCGTGGCGTTTTACGCAGTATACACGATATCCGGTACCTATCTAATGCTGTGTGGTATCTTATACTTCCTGTATAGC
>SLRR01000264.1 GCA_007130865.1 Spirochaeta sp.
AATAGTCGGGAAACTCTTCAAGGTACCCAAGCCATTGGTCTCTTTCTTGCCAGTAAACGTACCGTACTGTCATAGTTAAACGATAACCGTACCCGACCACTATGTAAATGTGACGGGTTATCAGGGGCGCTGTCGGACTAGGCTGGCGAGGCCTTCACATGGCCGTAGTTTCTACGACCCGGATTGTTTTACGTCGGTCACGATCCGGGGCAAGATGGCACCCTGCCGATCGAGGATGGAGTGCAATCCGTGAGAGGAGATACGCTTCTTATTCGGTCTCAACGAGCCTCATACTGAGTCTGCTGGTTCAGCCAGCTTGCCGCTGTGGTATCAAAGGCAATCGACAGGCGAATGGCCATCTCGGGGCTGATCCCGGCACGCTTATTTAGAATCGCGCTCAACGTCTTGCGGCTGACACCCAGGGCTGTTGCGGCATCGGTGACCGACAGACCCAGTGGATCAAGACAAAGTTCTCGAATCACTTCACCCGGATGCGGAGGATTATGCATCAGCATGGTTACACCTCAATGATAGTCTTCATAGTTTACAACCTCGGCATCCCGACCATCGAACCGAAAGGTGACACGCACCTGTCTCACATCAGAGCGGCCCTACTCGTAGTATTCCGACCCTTTCCTGAGAGTCTTCCACTGCTCCGTGTCGTGCCCGAAGATTACGAGCCCGATCTGCTCCCGTTCTACCAGATCGAGCAGCTTCATCGTACTGGCGCGGGTTGCTTCGCTGTCCGGGTCGTCACCGTCGTACTCAGCGTCACGCGTGAATCCCTCGCCGAACGGCACGGCGTCAACTGCCAGTAAAACAGCCCCCGTTTCGGGCAACCGCACCAGTACCGATTGATGACCCGGCACGTGTCCGCTCGTCTCGATCAGCTCCAACCCCGGTAGCAGTTCCGTGTCCCCCTCGACCAGGGTAATGCGCTCGCTCGGCTGATCCCATTGAGTTCGGATCGCGGCATACCGCGGGTTGTCCGCCGCATCCTCGTGATGCCGACGCTGAACGACGTATCTCGCGTTCGTGAACACCCCGTGTCTTCCGGCATGGTCGACGTCGTAATGCGTGGAAATGACCGTATCGATATCGGTCGGCTTGAGTCCGATTTCCGCCAACTGCGCGATGACGTCGTGCCCGTTCTCGAACGCCGACGCTTCCTCCGGAATTACTTCCGGCAGGCCGCTGTCAATCAGGATATTCCTGCCGTTATCCGTTTGTACGAGATAACACACGATCGGAATGTCGTACTCCGGCATCGACCCGACCTGCATAAGGAACAGACGCTTCACTGTACTCCGGCCCATCACCATCTCCTTCCGGGTAGTATCGGCCTGCGGCGAATCGATGCGTTCGGGTTTGCATCGACTCATCAATTACCGTGGCCTTATCACCCTGTGTCGGAGATAACGTAGCATCGCCTGCGGAGCGCCGTCTTGAACGTTAACGCAACTCACGGGGAGGTATGCAAAGCGATGATGGGAGTTGACGGGATCTCCGCCGGGGTCTGTCCGATGTAATGCTTCAGCGACCGCGTGAGATGCGGCTGATCGCTGTAGCCGGCTTCGTAAACGGTGTCGAGAATCGAGACTCCTTCCTTGAGAAGCGCCGCCGCGTAACGCGCGCGTTCGATCTGCCGGACTGTCCTGCGGGACAAGCCTGTGGAGCGCAGGAAACGATATTGAGCCGTGCGTAACGACGACGATTGTGACCGTCCCTGATAGAAGGAGTCCGTGATCGGCTCATGCACGAGGATACCCGCGCGTACCAGCCGATCTACGAAGGTATCGGCGTTTTCGAAATTCGGGAACTGCCATTGCGAGTGACATAAGGAAAACGTGCGTCCCGAGGTGGCGGGCAGGACGATATTACCGTCAATGAGTGAGCCCGGCGGGATTGCAGGCACATAGGTCCCCAGCTTGAACATGATCCCGAACCATTCAGCTTCGGGCGGGTATTCCTTACGGGTTGCGTTCGTTTCCGGACCGTGGAAACTGATCGAAATTCGCCCTCGCCATTTTGAGATCACGATCGACCAGACAACGGTCGAGATCGAGGTGAACGATCCGGCGTGCCCGCTTTCTGTCATCCACATCCGCTCGACGAATGGCGAATCGGAAAGTCTTTCCTCGAAATGAGGGAACATAGGTCCTTTGCCTCCCCGTTCGGTATCGTTCTGTCATATCTGACAGAAACCATCAAGTACTGATGATGGTGAAACGTGAACCGATATGTGTCAGACACGCCGAGGGAGCCGGCGCCACAGAAACGGCGGTAATGATCCGGACCGCGTCTCTTTCTCAATGCACCGGGATCGAGCCGGGATCCGCGTTCGCGCCGCAGACCACAACCCCTACCCGCTCGTTCGGTTCGGGAACGTACGCGCCGGAATGAAGCGCGGCGTACGCAGCAGCCCCTCCCGGTTCAGTAATCAAGCGTGCTGTTTCCCATAGTTCCCGCTGACTCGCCCGGACCTGTTCGTCCGTGACAAGCACGCTGGAATGAACGTGTTCCCGCGTCGCCCGCCAGGCATATCGCCCGATTCTCGGAGCTCCGAGCGAGGAGGCGGCGATGCCTTCGGGATTGATCGTCACCGGCTCGCCGGTCTGCAGGGCGTTATACAACGTCGGCGTTCCGGTGGTCTCCACCGCTACGATCCGGGTACGCCCGCCCATCCACGCGGCGATACCCGCCATGAGCCCACCTCCTCCGACCGCAACGAGCACGGTATCGAGGCCGGACGCCTGTTGGTCAAACTCCACCGCACAGGTACCGGCGCCGGCGATGACTTCGGGCTGGTCGAACGGATGCGCGCTCAAAGCACCGGTCTCCTCGACTCGTCGTTCGATCACGGAGAAAAGGTTTTCCACATCCGCTGACACGATCTCGACGTTCGCACCGAGACCACGCATGTGCCGGGCCTTTATTTCCGGAACGAAGTCCGGAACGAACACCGTGATCGGGTATCCAAGGGCTCGTGCGGCATAGGCCATCGCAAACCCGAAGTTCCCTCCCGACACGGCAACAATTCCCGCCCGGGGAACATCGGCGCTCAAGAGAAGAGAAAACGCGTTGCGCGCTTTGAACGTCCCCGTGATCTGCAGCGACTCAAGCTTGAGACAAACCGGCCCGTTGAGCCCCGTATCCTCGGGACTCAACCACAGAACCGGTGTGGTACGTATGTAACTCTTGATCAATTGTGCTGAACTGCGTACGTCATCGGCAGAGATCGGTACGAAAGCATCCTGCTCCGACATCGGACTTGCTCCTTTCACGATTGCCGTCAACGTCGCGTGAGTAGCGATTACCCTCAGCGACGCTCTCACTCATAAAAAACCGTAACAGCACACAAACAGCGTGAAAAGGGGCGGCGCGCTCGTCCTTACCGGGGCGACTTTCGATAAAACACCACGTATTTCATTATATTATGCCCGATAATCTCACGGTTTTCGTCTACCTGATAACCGCGACTTTCGTACGTCACGGCTATACCGCCTTTATGGAAGAAGAAGCGTACTTCAGAGAATCCGAATCCCTCTCCGTACGACCAGAAGAACGGTACGCCGGGCTGAGTCTCGATAAAAGACAGCTCCCAGTTTCTGATGCGACTCTCTCCTCCATAAATCCGATATAAGTCATGTTGCCGCACCAGAAGGCTTTTCATTGATTGGTCGTAATCGACAGTAATCCGCGCGGAGCGAATCCGGTCTACGTCCAGGGTTTCATTCTGCACCGGCAGGATACTATGTGAATCGTAGTCGTACGTACCGGCAAACCTCGACAAATAGTCGGTCGTATACTGCTTGACCGAATCGGAAACGGGAAGATCGGTGCTCCCCGCAAACGTATATGGAAGTCGATAGTCCCACGTGCCGAGCCAGGTGTCCTCCGGTACGTTGTTCCGGTAATAAATATGAATGGCGTCACCGCTTTGCTGCAGGTAATTGTCTTCATAGGAGTACGTTTTTCCGTCGAACTCCAGAATCATCTCGTTGCGATAGATCAGTTCACCATCGACGATGTCGATCTCGCGAAGATATGCGATCGAACGTTCCACGGTTAACTGCAGAATTTCCGGGGCATTTCCCGGTCCTTGAAATCGTCTGGGCCATTGTTGAATATAATATCCTTCTCCCGCCTGGACCGCCGTGATCGACGTCACATCCCGGGATTCCGGGTATCGATGCTGATCGGCGGGATACGATCCTGCGCTCCTGTGGGCAAACTCATCCGCCAGTTCCTTAGCGATTTCTGATTCGATCTCGTTTATGAATCCGGAAAAAGACCATCCGGCAAAACCGCTCTGACTTTCCAGACGTACCCATGGTGCAGTGATAGAACCGATCGTCTCGGTAATTCCGGTTTCGATGATTTGCACTGCGGTAAAACGTGGGAGCGTTGTTATTACGCTTGAAGAGGTTGTCGGCTCCGTACGTACATGCAGGTTATGTGTTACATAGTGCGTGGGCACAAAGTCCTGGGCTGATACGTCAAACGTAAACAAGATTGCATAAATGGCAATAATGTATTTTATCATATATACACCAGCCTTTTGTTAATTATGCCACACTTTCCATCGTGCCGTTGCGGGGCCGGATGAGGTGGACCTCCTTGTCAAGACCGCTCAACCGACCGGGCCGTAGAAACCGAGCGTCCGTGAATCAAGGAACAGTGAAAAGCGAACAGTACGGCCGTCCGACGTCGTCACCGTAAAAAAGACCTCGAGCGTTGTCTCGTTCAGTC
>SLRR01000159.1 GCA_007130865.1 Spirochaeta sp.
GACCGATAGCGGTGCAACGATGACCGATAGCGGTGCAACGATGACCGATAGCAGTTCCGCGGCGGGGGAGGTCTCCCGCGCGATCCGGCGGTTCTGGTCGGTCCGGTCCGACAGGTATTCGGAACAGCGCGCCAACCGCGAGCCGGTTTCCGGCAGCTCGCGGGCGGAACGCCTGGAGATGTACCGGATGGGCGGATGATAACGACGGATATGGCCGCCTTGATCAACGCCAATCTTCCGATCCTGGTGCCGGCGTTCTTCCTCACCGCCTTGATTTACAGCGCCGGAGGCCTCGGTGGCGGATCCACGTATTCCGCGTTACTACTGTACGCGTCGGTGCCGGTCCACGCGATACCCCTGGTCAGTCTCCCGTGTAACATCGTCGTTTCCGGTACGGGTTTTCTACGGGCTGTACGGAACGGAACCATGGACGCCGGTACGCTGGGGAGGATCCTGCTGGTCTCGGTTCCGTCAGCGTTTCTCGGCGGCCTCGTTCCGGTATCGCAGCGGTTGTTCCTGGTTCTTCTGGCGGCGGTACTACTGTTTACGGGCGCGGCAAGCCTGGTCCGCGCGTTCGTGTCGCGCCGGGAGGAGATTCTGTTGTCCATCCCGACCCGTGTACGGGCCGAACCTTCTGCCGCGATAATCGGTTTCGTATCGGGAATCGTCGGTATCGGGGGTGGGATCATGCTCTCGCCGGTGCTGCAGCGAGAGCCCGGTGCCGATTCCCGCCGGGTTACCGCAACAACCTCCGGGTTTATCGCTTTCAATTCTCTCGCGGCGCTGGTCGCGCGCTTTCCGATCGTTCCGTCCGACCTGCTCGGTCCGATCCTGATCCTGGTCGGTACCGTATTCGTCGGCGGGATGGTCGGGTCGGGGATCGCGATCCGCGGGCTGTCCGCGGACCGCCTCAGCCTGATAACCGGCGTGTTGCTTGTCACGGTGGCGCTACGCGCGTTTGTGCAGTCGTAACCCGTTGGCGATCACCACCAGAATAGAGAGCTGGTGGATGAGCATTCCCCCCGCCATGTGAATTTCGCCCATTAGTACTCCCGAGAGAAGGAGCAACACCGTGACCAACGCGATGCCGAGATTCTGCCGGATGATGCGTACTGCCTTGCGTGCTCCTGCGATCGTCTCGGGTATCGCCGTGAGATGCTCCGACATCAGAGCCAGGTCCGCGGATTCAACCGCCAGGTCCGACCCGGCGGCGCCCATGGCGATGCCCACGTCCGCCGCCGCCAGGGCAGGGGCGTCATTGATCCCGTCACCGAGCATTGCCACGGTGTGACCTGCGTTCTGGAGATCCCTGATAAACTGAAGCTTCTCCTCCGGCAACAGTTCCGCGTGTATCTCGGTGATCCCCGTATCCCGCGCTACAGTATTTGCCACGGAGCGGTTGTCGCCGGTGAGGAGGAGGATTCGTGATACACCTCCCTCGCGCGTTCGCTGGATCGCATCCGCCGCGTCGGGACGTACCGTGTCGGCCAGGGCGATCGTACCGGAGGGCTTCTCGTTCACGTATACGTTTACCAGGGTCATGCCCTCGGTGCTCGGGGTGTTGTCGGGCGGACCAGACGTGACGGATTCCGGACGTACGACGCGGATCTCCGTCCCCCGGTGGGTCGCACCGATTCCCTTTCCGGGCTGGTACTCAAACTCGTCCGGCTGCGGAAGCGCTCCGAGCCGTTCCTCCCCGAACCGGCGGATCGCACGGCCGATCGGGTGTTCCGAGGGACCCTCCGCGATCGCCGCCCACCGAAGGAGCTGGTCGGCGGTTTCACGCTCTCCTGCCGGCGTGACGGTCACGGGCGTGACGGCGTGTACGCGCAGCTGTCCCGTTGTGAGGGTGCCCGTCTTATCCGTGGCAAGGAGCGTAACGCCGGCGACCGACTCAAGTTCCGCGCCACCCCGGATCAGGACGCCTTTGCGTGCGGCGGTACCGATCGCGGAGATTACCGCCACCGGCGCGGCGATTACCAGCGCTCCCGGGCAAGCCACAACCAGCAGCGTCAGCGCGATGTGCAGGTTCCCGGTAAACAGGTAATACGCGAGACTGCCCAGGATTATTGCCGGAGTATAATACCGGCCAAAGCGCTCGATCACGCGTTCGCTGCGGGTACGGGAGTCCTGGGCCTCTTCAACCCGGGCGATTATCTGGGCCACCGCCGTGTCCCGCCCGACTCGTTCCGCCGTTATCCGGAGAGTACCCTCCTGGTTGACCGTGGCGGTGAAGACCTCGTCTTTGACCGCTTTCTCCCGTGGGAGCGATTCCCCGGTAATCGTACTTTCGTCGACGGAGCTGGAGCCGTGGGTGACGCGCCCATCCACGGGTATTCGGTCCCCGGGTCGTACCAGGACAACATCTCCCGGCTTCACCTCCCGGATCGGGACCTCCCGCTCGGTTTCTCCGACGATCAACGTCGCGATCTTCGGTACGGATTCCCAGAGATTCTGCAGCGCGTCCCGGGTACGGCGCATAGCGCGGTTTTCCAGAAGTCCGCCCAGCGCAAAGAGAAACGTCACCGCCGCGGCTTCAAAGTACTCGCCGAGAAAGATTGCTCCGATCGCTGCCAACGTAACCAGAAGCTCTATGCCCAGATACCGCCGGCGGAGCGCCGCAACGGCGCGCCGCGCGATATCCGCTCCGGCGATCAGGGCGGCCGGTACGAGGAGCAGCGCGTCCGGCGCGACTGTAGCCGTACCGTACCAACCGGTATACCAGAACACGGTTCCGATCGTGGTAAGACCGCCTGCCACCACCGTGCTGGACCTGAGATATGCCGTGCGGGTCACCAGAGGTCCTCCTCCGTATCGTATCCGAGCTTCTTCACTACCTCCCGGAGCGTCGCCACGTCGGCGCTCGATTCGTCGTGCTCCACCTCGATGCGACCGGAATTGAAGTGAACCTTTGCCGCGGTAACTCCGGGGAGTCCGCTCAGTCCCTTCTCGATTTTGGCAATGCAACTCGGACAGGTCAGGTCTCTGCTTCGTAACGTCGTTTTCATCTTTGCCTCCTCAGATAGTTTGTCTGAGGAAAAGATGATGGAATGTGTCAGGTTAAACCATGATCGGGATCAATTAAGTCCGAGAACTTTTCCGTCAGCGTGAACCAACGTCGCCCGGCGATGATACATCCCCGGCGCTTCAGATCGCTCACGACGCGGCTCGCGGACTCTGTCGTGGTACCGCTCAACGACGCGAGCTCCTCCCGGGAGAGTGGCGTCTGAAGGAGTATACCCTCGGAGGTGCGTTTTCCGGTTTTTTCGGCGAGGCGCTGGAGGGTAGCGGCTATCCGGGTCGGCACATCCGCTCCGGAGAGCAGGTGCAACCGACGGTGCAGGTCCCCGATCCGCTCCGCGGTGTCGTCCAGGATACGTGCCGGTACGGAGGGATGTCGCGTAAAGAGACGGTTTACGGAACGGTCATCCAGGTAAAATACGCACGTCGCGGTATGCGCCTCCGCCCGCTCCTCTGCTCCGATACCGACGGCGGATCCGAAGAACTCGCCGGTAACGAGGAAGTCCAGGACGACTTCCCGCCCATCGTAGTCTCCACGGATCACCTTGATCAGCCCGGCCCCTAGGACGAACAGTTCCCGGGAGGGGTGAAGTCCGCCCGGGGTCGTACTGCCACGTACGTGGTCGGTACGCACGTAGCCGGTCCTGTCCTGTCCCCCGAATACCTGCTCTCCCGGCTTGTACCCGGCCTCGCGGAAGAGCGGCTGGATCTCCCTCACCTCCGCGGGCGTAAGATCTCTGAGAAACGGCAGATCCGCAATAATCCGCTCCTTGATATCCGGGGTACAGTCTTCCGTCGAGATCGCTATCGGAGTGATCGGAGACCAGCGTTTACGTGAAGCCATAATCACTCCTTCAGGACCAGAACTCCAGGCGGGTACCCTCGGGATCGCGGACAAAGAACGCCCGGGATCCCCAGACGGTACGCATCGGTTCCGGGTTCGCTCCGGCGGCGGCAAGTTCCGTCCGCGCGCGTTCCGCGTCGTCCACGCGGACGCTGATCGTGATCCCCGCGCCGGTCGCGCTCTTGATCGTCGCTCGTCGTTCGTCGGCGACGCTGAGCGCGGCGTTCGGCCCGAGTCGAAACTCGACAAACCAGTCTTTTCGCGTGAGGACCGGCAGCCCGAGTATCTGCTCGTAAAAATCGACCTGGTCCTTCCACCGACTGCAGTACAGGATTGTGTTGGTCTTCCGAATGTTCATGGTCCGTTGCCCCCCCTGCCCCGAACGGGCGATACGTGGTTTTTCACGAAGAACGCATAGTCTGTTCACAATGCGTTCATTGCGCATCGCTAAACTCAACGATAATACTAAGATTGAACGGAGGAGTATATGCATGGTTGGTTTGGATATGGATACGGCTCGCAGATGGGCGTGCTCGGATGGATTGGTCCGGTTATGATGCTGCTTTTCTGGGCGTTGATCCTGTTCGGCATCGTTGTACTGATTCGCTATCTGCTCGTGCAGACGCGGCAGCATCAGGGTCGACCCGGTGACAGCTTCACGGATTCATCCGGCAAGGATGCGCTCGCTATCCTGCAGGAACGGTTTGCCCGGGGAGAGATCGACGCGTCCGAGTACGAGGAGAAAAAGCGGATTCTTACGGAGAATTCCCGCGATTCTTGACCTCCGTCAAGGATTGCGCCGCGAACCTTCGCCATACTTGTAGGTATGGCGGAAGTAATACAGAACGACGCGGAAAAACGGGCGCAGCTTAAGGAAGTCGTAC
>SLRR01000126.1 GCA_007130865.1 Spirochaeta sp.
CTCTCCGGATTGATCTCGAAGGATCGCACCGCCGTCAGTGTATATACGACCACCACCACCAAGATCCCGATACGCAGCGATCGGCTTTCGATCACCGGCGGCTTGGTCCAGAGCACCTCGTTCTGCGCGTTCATACCGTCACCCCCACCGCATCGGACGGAGTTTTACCGGCCTGCCAATCCTCCTCGCCGTATATTTCCGTCAGCGCATCATCATCGAGATCCGCCGGCGTGCCCTCGAACACGACCTTGCCATCCCGTAATCCAACGATCCGCTCGGTAAACAAGCGGGCAAGGTCCACGTCGTGGATATTGATGATCATCGTGAGATCCCGTTCCTTCACGAGTTCTACGATCAAGCGCATGATCTGCCGGGCAGTTTTGGGATCGAGGCTCGAGGTGGGTTCATCGACCAGGAGCAGGCGTGGTTGCTGCTCCAGGGCGCGGGCGATACCGACCCGCTGGCGCTGACCGCCGGAGAGCTGATCCGCCCGGACATCAACGTATTCGCGCAGTCCCACGCGATCAAGCAATGATAACGCCCGTCTGACATCCTCGCGGGGAAACCGGCGCCGGGCGCTTTTCCAGAAGCCAACGTACCCGAGCCGTCCGGACAGTACGTTCTCCATGACGCTCAGCCGTTCCACCAGGGCGTATTCCTGGAAGATCATCCCGATATCACGGCGAGCGATCCGCAACCGGGAGTGGTCGAGCGCCGTCAGATCGGTCTCATCCAGCGTGATCGTACCTTGCGTAGGTTCCACCAGTCGGTTGATACACCGAACCAGTGTACTTTTACCCGCGCCGGAAGGACCGATCAGCGCCAGCAGTTCACCGTCGTTTACGGTAAGGTCCACACCCTGTAGAGCCTGTGAGCCGGAGGGGTAATTCTTTTCCAATCCGCTTATATGCAGCATCGTGCCTCCCGTTTCAGTACCGAATAATGCCTTCCCGCAGCCGATCGAAGTGATCGGGGCGAGAAACAATTACCGGTTCTTTTACCCGATGGCTGTCCGGGTCGTAATCAGACCAGTCGAAATGCGTGAGCCTCGTGCCTGATTCGGAACCACGGAGTTCGAAGCCCAACTGGTGGAGAATCGGCCAACTCCCGGCTATGTCCCAGATGTGGTCCATGAACACTGTGCCAACGCCGCGGCGGACCGTGGGCCAGCACGCATTTATCGTCACACACGCCGTCAACAGGATCGTGCATACCTCGTAATTCCAGCGATATGCCCGGGTGAAACTGTTGGCCAGAAGCACCTGGGAATTCTTGATCACACGATCTTCGGATCGATTGAGACGACGCGTTACCGGATCAGGCCCGTAGGCACCGGTTATCATGAAGGCCCCGTCATCGGAGCTGTAGAACGTCTCTCCCAGGCGCGGAAACGTGACGACTCCGAGCCAGGGTTGTCTGTTCCGCAGCACACCGACAGAGATTCCGTACAACGGCATGTTGTGGAAATAGTTTCTCGTGCCGTCGATCGGATCCACGACGAGCAACAACTCACCGTCGTGGCTTGACGTTCCGTTCATCAGGTCCGTGAGGTTGTCGATCTGCTCCTCGGTGATAATCGCCCGTCGGGGCAACACCGGTTCGAACGTCCTGAACGCCAGGTCGGACAGGCGCATGTCCACCTCGGTCACATACGTATCGTCCGGTTTGAGAATAGCTTCCAGATTGTCCTGTTCGGCTATAGCGATCCGTCCGGCATCATGAGCATACGACATTAACAAGCTCAGCAGTTTCTGCTCCATCTTCACTTCCTCGAATAAATTTCCTTATACTTTTTGTAAGCTATCATGGGTGAAAATATTTTTCAAGGATAAAGTTTATGAAAATCAGGTCGCGCCACGAAAAAGAGCAGGAATCTTGCGCCGTCGTTCCCCGTTCATTACGATGAGGCAGAACGTTATGCACGACGACAACGCTTCCAGCGATATCCCGGTCGTGGAAATCGCGCAGACCGGGGATAGTCGCACCAGCCTGGAAACACGTCTGGAAGAGAACCTTCCGGGGTTCACATCCTCGCAACAGCAGATAGCTGCGTACATTCTCGGTCATCCGGACCGCGCGGCGTATCAGTCGATGTCACAACTGGCCACGACGATCGGCGTCAGCAACGCCGCTATTACGAGGTTTCTCAAAGCAGCAGGAATTGCGAGCGGAGGAGAACTGAAAGGTCTGATCGCCCGGCATATCCGGGAGAAGATGGGTATCGCCGGAAGACTCGGTAAAAAACTCAAGAACGTCGGCGACACCACGGACCTCTTCTCCTCGGTGGTAGAGCTCGAAATCGAGTACCTTCAGAAGTGCATACGAGAGGTGCCGCCAAATCTTATCGAAGACGCTGCTACGATAATAAGCGAACGGGAACGGGTGTTGATCTGGTCCCAGCGGCCGTACTGGGGTCTTGTGGATCTGCTTGAGTACCGTTTATCCCGACTTTCGCGCCAGGCGATTCCAATTATTGAGTCCGGGCATTACGTGCTGGATAAGGGGCATACGATGAACTCCGATGACGTACTGATCGGTCTCGCGTTTCAACGTTCACCAACCGATCTGGAAATGCTCTTTGATCTCACTCGCCGGAAGGGAACCGCGTCGATTCTCCTGACCGATCTCCCGCTTATTCCCACCAAACTGTCGGCGGACGTGGTGATCAGCGCACGTCGAGGACCTTCCGGTGTGTCCAACTCGCACATCGTGCCCATGGCGATCATCAATGCGATAATCCTTGCCACGGGGAAACAGCTTGTGACTTCCGGTTTCCCCGTGATGAACGAACTGGACGAACTACGCCAGAAGTACGGATACGAGTACGGATACCCGCCGCTTCAGAACCGGCACGGGCCCAACGAACCTGATGAGTAGCGTGCTCTCCCGGATTGCTCGTACACTGGTTATTCGTACACCGCTTCCTCGGCGCTGATACAGGAAGCCGCGTTGATCCGGGCTCCCTCCGGCGCCGGTACCTTGCCTTGGAGCAGGGGATCACCGGTTTCCTCCATCCACCGGGTAAGGCGACGCGCCAGGTCACTCTTCACACTCTCGTACGTCCGATTTCCCGCCAGGTCTACCCGTTCCGCCGGATCCAGGTCGAGATCAAAGAGCATCTCCTCGGGAACCTCCTGGTCAAGAAAACCCCGTTCCAGGAGATAGGTCTTAGTAAGGCCGTCGTCGATATTCGCCGGTACCGGTCGGTTCGGGCCGAAGTTCCGTATATATTTGTACCGCCGGGTCCTGATCGACCGCATCGGCTGGTACGCGGCGTGGTAGGTGATCTCCGAGAAAACCTCCTCGCGCACGTCCTCGACGCGACCGTCGAGGAGTGGTACCAGAGACGCTCCCTGCAGCCACGACGGCTGTTCGATCGACGCCAGATCGGTCAGCGTGGGAAATATGTCGAGCAGCGACACCAGGTTGTCCACGGCCTCGCCTTTTCGGGGGTTTCCGGGATACTTCAGGATAAGAGAGACACCGATGCCGGTATCGTAGAGCGTACACTTCATTTGCGGAAAAGCCAGACCGTGATCGGTGACAAAGAAGATTGTTGTATCCTCTTCCTGGCCGGATCGGCGCAACGCGTCCAGCACAACTCCGACACAGGTATCCGCAATCTCCGCGGAAGCGGTATAAGCAGCCATATCAAGGCGGGTCTCCCGTGTATCCGGTAGCGGAAAGGGGGGATGCACGTACGTCGTATCGATCGATTCGGGTATATCCGGAAACGTGCGATGCGTAGCGTGCATGCCGAAGGAGAGGAAAAAAGGTCTATCCTGCCGCCGGTTCAGGAGATAATCCGCAGCCAGGCCCGCATTCGTCACGTCGCACTCCAGAGGATCACGGATCTGTTCGTCGTTGTGGAAGTCCGCCAGGACCTTCCTGTACCCGATGAGTTCCGTTTCCGGCGCTTCGTGGTGCATTCCGCACAGCACAGTCTCGTAGTTATATCCGTTCAGGAACTGAACCATGTGGCGGGAGTAATCGTTCAGACGAAATCCCCGGTGAGCGAGTCCGTACATTCCGCAAGAGTGCGGAGCGGTACCGGTAAGCAAGCTCGCCCGGCTGGGCGAACACGTCGGCGCCGGCGTGTAAGCCTGTCGGAAGAGAGTCCCCTCCTTTGCCAGCGACATGAGCCGGGGCGTCGGCACCGGAAAACCGTACGGTTGTATGTGCCGGCCGGTGTCGTGCGTATGGATGTAGAGAATATTCATCGTCGCGGTTCAACCTTTCAGACCCGAGGTCGCAACACCCTGGACGTACCATTTCTGGAGCATCAGAAACAGAACGATTACCGGGAGTGTCGTAAGGATTACCCCCGCCATGATCAGGTTGGTACGGTCGAAGTACTGGTCCTTCACGCTGTTCAACCCGACCACCAGGACAAACATCTCTTTTCTCGTGACCATCGTACTGGGAATCATGAAACTGTTCCACGTTCCGGTAAAAATCAGGATAACCATCGTAGCGATAGCCGGTCCCGACAGAGGCATCATGACGCGAAAGAACGCCCCGATCTTGCTCAGACCATCCAGGCGCGACGCCTCGAGCAGTTCGTTCGGAACTCCCAGAAAAAACTGCCGCACCAGGAAGATATGGAGGACCTGGCTCATGTAGGGAATCGTAAGCGCCTTCATCGTGTCCAGCCATCCCAGCGCCGCCATCGTGGTATACACGGGGATCAGGACGATGTGATAGGGGATCATCA
>SLRR01000044.1 GCA_007130865.1 Spirochaeta sp.
ACTGCCTCCTAAGCAGTAGGTCACCCGTTCGAATCGGGTCCGGGGTACTTTTCTAAGGGCCTGTCGTACAGCTGGATACGGAGACACATCCTCTTCACCGTACCGGTTCCCCATGATATCCTAATAATGTGAACCGGGATCAGGCGTTACAGATACTGAAAGAGGTCTTCCCTCAACTCCAGACGTACGGAGTACGAGATGTCGCGCTGTTCGGATCGGTCGCGCGAAACGACGCCGGCGATTCCAGCGATATCGACATATTGATCGATTTCGAGCCGGAAGCGGAATCTTTCGACAACCTGATGAACGTTGCCGACATCCTCGAAACACGATTCGATTCTCCAGTAGATCTCGTGACCGTTAACGGACTCAGTCCATACCTCGTAGCGTCGGTGCAAGAGGAAGCTGTTCATGCCGAAATCGCATGAGGTCTATCTTCGCCACATCAATGATGAGATTCATTTTCTCCAATCACTACCCCGGTTTTCGGACGGAGCCTCGCTCAAAAACGATCCTGTTCAATCCCGGGCCGTCGTCCGAAGCCTCGAGATAATCGGTGAAGCAGCGTCAAAAATTGATTCCGATTTCCGCAAAAGACACGACGAGATACCCTGGCGACGAATCGTCGCACTGAGAAATCGACTTATCCACGATTATATGGGCATCAACTTCAACATCGTGGTGAACGTCCTGCAGAACGAAGTACCGAAGCTTGCCGAGCAACTCCAAGGTTTACTCCAGGACGATATTCCCAAAAATAGTGCGAACGAATAAGTTGATGTTTCAACCGGTTTCGACGCCGGTGTGATCTGAGCCTCGACGTAACCCGGATTCCGACTCAGGACGACGGCAACAGCTTGCGGACAATCGCGAGGTAGCTCTGAGAAAACTGCAAGTCCACCGTGACAAACGCGAAGCCGGTAGTCTCCGCGGACTCTTTGATCTCGGAGACGGTCCCGCTTACCAGAGCTTGCAGCGGGGTGAACTCTATGTCCACCCGGGCACCCGGGGCCAGCTCCACCTCCTCCAGGTCCAGAAACAGTTGAATCTGTCGTGAAGATACTCTCGTTGATTTGCCGGCGATCGTCGCGTCCGCGTCGGTACGCACGGTAAAGTATGGCGAGCCCAGAGTACTCCGGAACGTCTTGAGGTCCACGTCGACAGATCCGTACTCGTCGTCGTACAGCGCTCGTACCGCTGAGTATTCGTCCGCAACCCCGACAAACACCTCGAGGAAGTCGTTGGGCACGGTGATGTTCTTCATGTTTATTATACAGACGTTGGACTCGGGATTGTGCTGCTCAAAACATTCCAGCCGGACCTTGAGAAAAAGCGAGAGGGGCTTGGAGAATCCCTCGTGTTCGATCGTGAGGTGGAGGTTGTACATTCCTCCCACGTAGTCCGAAAAGTACTCGATCTCCTTCCGTTCAAACACCGCGATCGCGCGACAGGAGGCCAGACTTATCTCAAAAGGTACGCAGTTGAGATAGTAATCTCCCACCTTGAGATAAACGGAGTTCCGTGCCAGGCCGAACCGTCTGACCAGGTAACGATCCATACGCAGCACGAGATCCTTGTGTTCCTCGGTTTTCGGCCGCAGGAGTACGCGGTCCATCGTCATCTATCGTAGCTCCGATACCGGCCGGGAGCAACCGAAAACGAGTCGACACCGGGGATGTCTGCGTGTTATTTCTGCGTAATATCAGAGAGGAAAGGCGACGGTACCCACCGTGCCGTGACCGCCCTGCGACTCCAGGGTAAAAACCCCGTTGATCTGCTCCGCCATCATACGCGCGATCATCAGACCAAAACTGTCGCCCTCCGTCGGATCCGATCCGGGAGGCAAACCCTTCCCGTCATCGGCAACGGTAAGAGTCGCGCCGGCGTCATCAACTCCGAACGACACGGTGATCGTCCCGCTGCCCCCGGGGTCGTAAGCGTGTTTCAGGCTGTTCGTGATCAGTTCGGTCACTATCGCTCCGAGCGAAAAGGCGGTACGGGAATCCAGTTCCCGATCGGAGATCGCCATCGTCAGATCGATACCGCGTGTATCCCGGTGTGCTTCCAGTACGCTAACGCCAAGTTCTTCCAGATATTCTCGGATCGATACGTTCTTCTGGTTTTCCGTCTGCAGGAGTTTCTCCTAGAGCACGCGAACGCTCGTCGTCCGTGACCGCGCATCCTCCAGGCCGGCCACCGCTTCCGGATGCGACGAACGATCGGCGTGTATATTCAGGAGAGACTCCACTACGGCGAAGTTGTTCTTGATCCGGTGGTGTGTTTCCCGCAGGACCGTCTCCTTCTCACGCAACTGCTGTTGCAGACTGAGCTGCGCATCCCGCTCGTCCGTTATATCGATTCCAATGTGGATCTTCGCGGTTCGGCCGTCTTCCCATTTGATCAGGCGCTCCCGTACATCGTACCACCGGCCATCCACGGTATTCTGCAGCTGCCAACTCAGTACTCCGCTGCTGTTTCCGTCCAGTTTCTCAAGTTGATGACTCCGACAGAACTCACAAGGACCGCTCATTCCAGCCTGGAGCACCTCCCAACAGGGACGACCATGGTAATCCTCACCCCAGATCCGGCGCCCGAACTCGTTGATAAAAAGCAGCTCGTATGTCTCGAAATCGATGATATAAACCAGCGCGTCCAAGCTGTTCAGGATCAGTTCCATCCTGGCGTGAGAAACACGAAGTTCTTCCTGTGCGATCATACGCTCCGTGATATCCCGGACAAACTCCACGGCGCCGGTAATCTCCCGGGAAGAATCGTTGATCATGGGATTCGCAAAGAGTTCGATCCATTTCCGGCCTTCCTCGGTCTCTACAGTGAGCACTTCACGTTCGGTACGGCCGGTCTCAAAGCAACGCAGTACCGGGCAGGAGACACAGGGAGTATCCCGGTGCTGGTACGCGCAATAACAGTTGCTGCCGACAAGAGAGCTCCCGTTGTGTCTGAAAGAGCTGAATCGCCATCCTGATCGTCGTCATCAGCACAGGAATCCCCGCGTTTATCTCGTGATGTTATTTTATGACATATTTTATAATATTATATTCGGGGCAGGGCAACAGGTTGTCCGCAGTGATCGGAACTCGAAAAACGTCCGTGCCGGAGCCTATAATGAGCGCTGCTCTTAAATGATCAAGAGGCGTTTCCGACGTGCTTCGCTGCCGGCGGAAGTACTCTTCCGCCGGCACGAAGTTGCGAATCAGTCTTCTTCAGTCGCGGTTTCTTCGATAACACGCTCCCGAGCCGCCTCGGGTACAAAGGATAGTTTCTTCTTTTCCATGCGTTTAAATATAAATGTCAACGAGAGACTGGCGACGGTAAGGACGATTAAACCCAGGGAAAAAGGTCGTGTTAAAAACGGCATCACGCTTCCACCGCTCGCCATCATCGCGGTACGAAGAGACCGTTCCATGATCGGTCCCAGAATGAGTCCCAGTATCATCGGTGTAAGGGGAAATCCGGTGTTGAGCAATAGATATCCCAGCACGGAAAAGATCACCATTACCCATAAGTCGTTGACGCTATACCGAATGTTGTACGTGCCGGCGATGGACATGAGCATGATCAGAGGCAATAGTATCGTCTTTGGTATGCGCAACGCCCATTTGAAGAACCGGATCATCACGGTGTGCTGAAGCAGGAACATAAAGACGTTTGATACGAGTAATCCCACGAAGATCGCGTACACCAACTGCACTTCGTTCCGGAACAGTGACGGTCCCGGCGTTATCCCATGCGTGATCAACCCTGCCAGGATCACTGCGGTTACCGTATTTCCGGGAATGCCAAGCGTGATTGTCGGAATATACGCACCACCGGAGACCGCATTGTTTGATGTCTCCGCTGCCACGATGCCGTCGAGAATCCCCGTACCGAACTTCTCCGGTGTCTTTGAGGCTTTCTTTGCCTGGTCGTACGCGATGAAACTCGCGATTGTACCACCCGCTCCGGGCAGCATCCCCAGACCGAGTCCGATGAGTGACGACCGGATCGCATTCCTGGCTTGACCGAGCATAACCTTGATTTCAAGTTTCATAGAGTCCAGCTTCGCTGAGAAGAAGGAGTACTTCTTGCCGACATCGGCGGTCTGAGCGAACACTTCGGTCATCACAAAAAGACCGATCATCGCCACGAGCAGCTCCACACCACCCCGTAACGCACGGACTCCAAAGGAGAAGCGCGTCACACCGGAAAGCGGGTCGCCACCGATCGTAGCGATCATCAGACCGAGCGCAGCGCTGATCAGTCCGTACACGACAGATTTACCCGTCGTACTGGAAACAACCGTAAGTCCGAACACACCCAGTAGAAAGTACTCATAACTCTGAAACCTCAGCGTGATGAACGCCAGTGACGGTGCAAGTAGTATCAGCGCGATCAAGCTTATCATTCCACCGGTGAAGGACGATGCAATAGCATAGGTCAAAGCCTTACCGGGATACCCTTGCTGACACAGAGGGTATCCGTCAAACGTTGTCGCTATTGAAGAAGGCGTTCCCGGCATGTTGAGCAGAATCGCCGGAATCTTGCCGCCGGAAACACCACCGATATAGAGTGCTCCCAAAACCGCCATACCGATCGCCGGTTCCATCCCAAACGTGACCGGGAGGAGCAGTATCAACGCCAGCGTGGCGGTCAACCCCGGAATCGCGCCGAATACGAGCCCAAGAAACGTACCCAGCAGCAGCAGGAGCAGGACCGGCAACTGGAAAATTATTTCCGCACCGAGTAATAGATTTCCGAACACTGGTGACCCCCTCAGTTAATGAACAACCCGCGCGGCAGGTAGATGTTCAGCATCACACCGAACACGATGTAGATAATCACGGTGATCCCCGCGGAAAACAGTACCGACGTAACTACCCGCCGAGCGGTCCGTTCTCCCAGAAAGAAGATCGCCAGAGCCATGAAGAGGAATCCGCTCTCGAAGTATCCGATCCGCCGAATGAGGTAGACATTGATCACGAGCAGCGAAAACAGCATGAGGATCGGAAAACCGGCACGCCGCATATCCGTGAAAATTTTCAGGTCCTGGCCGTCAAACAGCCCCTTCCGATGATCCAGAATCGACCGACCAATCCCCATGGCGCCAAAGACGATGAGGAGCACGCTGATAAAACGTGAATACTCGTCAGCTCCCACTATTTGTTGGAACCCCCGCGCAACATCGAAAGATGCGATAAAGAAGGCCACCCCGATCAGCGTCACCAAAACGTTGACCGAAAGTTTCATGACGAAATTCTTGTTAACGCTCGTGGAGAGTGATTCGTTAGACATATATACCCTCTAACAAAAGAATCCGGCGTGTTCCTCTCAGACGGAGGAAACACACCGGACAGTTTGACGACGTCAATTGAGTCCGAACTCTTCGACGAGTCGCATGATGATCTCTTCGTCCTGCTCGAAGGCTCGGCGCAGTTCCTCGCCGTCCTCGTACCGGATGAAAAGCCCGTTCTGTGCGGCGAGTTCCCGGAATGTCTCGGTGTTCACCACACGTTCAAAGAACGCCGCGATCTCGTCCACCAGGTCTTGATCCATTCCCGGGGGTCCCCATACACCCATGCGATGGCTGGTCTGCAGTGGGATATCGTAGCCAAGCTCCGCAAAGGTAGGAACGTCCGGTAGTGAGGATACTCGGTCACCGGAGGATACCGCGAGAATTTCGAAGTCTCCGCTCAGGTGGTCGCCAAGCACCGTGGGAAGCTGCGTGAGTCCCATCAGATCCTCGCCGGCAAGAATTGCCGTCGTCATGGGACCTCCGCCACCGTGCGCGACGTACCGCAGATCGTCCCGAATATCCGCCGATTCGAGCAGCATCTCTCCCATCAGGTGAGTTCCGCCGCCCAGAGAACTTCCGGCAAACGTGGTCTCACCGGGATTCGACCGCACGTATTCGACCCACTCCTCAAGGCTCTCGTACTTGCCGGGAAGCGTAAACGCTGCCTGCGGGACTTCAAAGAGCATCGCGATCGGAGTGAACTCCTCGTAACCCCAGTCACGGACACCCAGCGCACGGTGCGAAATAAACGAGGTGTGGTGGTGAAGCAGCAGGTACCCGTCGGGCGGTGCCGCTACGACCTCTTCCATCGCGTTACCGGCACTGGCACCTTCGATATTAGTTATCACGAACGCCTCATCCAGCAGGTTCTCCTCCCGGACGGCCCTTTCCACCATACGGGCGGTAACATCACTCAGTCCTCCCGGAGCATACGGCACTACGTACCGAACGTCCCGGGAAGGCCATCCGGTTTCTTCCGCGGCACCGGCCGCGAAAAGCGTTGTCATGGGACCGACCAGCAGTGCGAGTAACACCAGTACAACCGTAAAACGTTTCATTCTCTTCTTCCTCCTTGCATTAACCGATAAAATCCAGAAATCAATCAGACGATTATCACGCCTCAAACCACTCCGTCACGTCATAGGCAACCCTCCTAAAGTCCAATGCGAGGTAATGTCTCGCTCAAGAACGCTTCCTGCGCTCGCATGTACTGAAGAACTTCCCGAGAACTCATGTAGTGAAGGGACAATTTACGTGTCCGGGCATCCCGCTGGTGGTCGGGATTCTCGTACGCCCGGAGGAACGCGTCGTGTATCGTATCGACGATTTCCGGGTTGGTACCCGCTGGTACAGCCAGAGATCTTGCGGAACCCATTTCCACCGGAATCCCCGCTTCGTTCAGAGTCGGTATATCAGGGAACGACGGATGTCGTTCATCGGTGAAGAAAGCTAAAACCCGCAACTCTTCGGTCTCAACGCCCTCCGCAACCTCGCTTACCTTCGCGACCGACGCATCGACATAACCTTCTTCCAGGGCCCGAAGCATATCCGCGGTGCCACCGAACGGTACGTGCGTTAACTCAATTCCGGCACTGTACTCCAGGCTGGCCGCGGCGATATGGTTGGACGCGGCAACTCCATTATTCGAGACGGTCATCTTAAGCGGATACTCCCGGCAGTAAACGATCCAATCTTCAAGACTCTTCCAGGCGCTGTCGGCGCGTACCACCAGTACCGCGGGGTCCAGAACGTAATTTGCCACAGGCATTACATCATCCACGCGATAACGCGTTTCACGTTGCCCCGGAAGACTCACAAAGGTGGGCAGGTTGATAAAACCTACCGTATATCCGTCGGGCCGCGCACGAGCGAGTTCCGCAAACCCCACTTCACCGTCCTTACCTTCAATGTTGCGGATCAAGACCGGCTGTCCCAGCTCGGCAGCCAGATATCCCGCCAGGAGTCGGGCCCCGATATCGGTGCCGCCACCTTCTTTAAAACTGACGATCATCTCCACCGATCGCTCAGGAAATCGCTCGGCCGCACGGCGCTCGCGAAACGCTGCCAGAGGACTCCACAGAAGAACAACAGACAGAACGATGAGAAAGAGCAGCATCAACCGCAATCTGTTACGAGACAGATACCCTTCGTACATCTTCCCACACCCCCGGCATATCATTAAGAAATTGTTAAGGCGAATTTAGCACGAGGACCGCCAGAGCGCAACATAAAAATACCGTAATTGTCTATAAAACAGTGTATAACGCGTCTCAGAAACGCCTGGCTTACATAATATTAATATTTTATTAAGAACTGGTTGTGGGCAACGTCACCATAAAAACTGAACCTTTTCCGAGTGTACTCTCCAGGACAATTGATCCACCGAACTCGCGAACGATATCCTGTACGATCGTGAGACCCAGGCCGGTCCCCCCGGTTTCTTTTCCCCGTACCTTCCTGACCCGATAAAAGCGGTCAAACACCAGCGCCTGCTCGTCTTCGGGGATACCGATACCACTGTCCGTTATGGTGATGCGCAAAGATTCGTGGTCTGTATCCGTTGTCACCGTCACCGATCCGCCGGCGGACGTATACTTGATCCCGTTTTCCACGAGGTTCACCAGCATCTGCCGGAACCAGTCGGGATTGCCGAAAATCCGGGCGCTATCACCACCAAACATTACGTTCAGACTTACCTGCTTTTCCTGTGCCAGGGGTTGCATCATCGACACCACATGGCGCACCTCCCGAACAGCATCGACGGGACGCCGGTAAGACTGGGTCTCGATATTCTCGATCTCCGAGAGCGTCAGCAAATCATTGATCAACCGTTTCAGTCGCTCTGTTTCGAGATCGATCACACGCAATGCCGTGCGGCGATCGTCTCCGCTCAGTGAGTCCCACCCCTGCAAGGTCTCCACAAACCCCGCTATTAAAGTCAGCGGGGTCCTCAACTCATGGGTAACGTTGGCGACGAAATTATTCCGCATATTCTCCAGCTTACGGAACTCCGTTACATCCTGAACCAGCAGGAACACACCCATAACGTTCCTATCCGGCTCGGGGTTTTTCATTAACGACGTCTTTACGCGCACCACGGGGCATCCATCGTCACCGACGGCAAGCTCCCGGTTGACCGCTGTGCGCTCTTCCAGTGTTTCCGCCACCAGCGATGGTATCTGCGGTAGATGCCTGAACTCATTCTGTACCTTCCGCCCGACAGTGTTTTGACTCAGCTCCGGAAAAAGCCGACGCAACTCCCGGTTTACCAGGAGAATCTCGCCTTTGCGGTCTACGGCCAGTACGCCGTCGGTCATTCCGGAGAGCATTGAGTCCATTTCCACGTTCTGACGCTGCATCGTTGTGATTGTTCGTTCCAACTGCACAGCCATATCGTTGAACGTCTGCGCCAGTATTTCCAGCTCGTCCCGCGTCTGGACATCGATGCGAATAGAAAGGTCCCCCGCGGCAATACTCTGCGCCGCCATGGTCAACTCGTTAACCGGTTTGACGATACTCCGTACGTTTGCGAGTGCGACTACCATTGCGAGTATCAAGCCCAGCACGATAGAAATCGAGATGTAACCAAGAAAAACAAAACTCTCCTCGAGAATATGCTCGATTGGGTCGGAAAGACGAACGATGATCGACCGTTCGTGAACGTGCAGCGGCGGAAGAGCCAGAAACATCGTCTCCAGGTTGGTATTCTCGTCAAACCGTTGGACTCCACGCACTTCATGGCGAATCGCGTGCCGATACTCGGGCTGATCCGCCTGACTTTGAAAAATAATACTGTTGTCGGCGGAATCCGCCAGCACGCGTCCATCAACGTCCATCAGCGTCACACGGACACCGGTACGCTCTGAATACTTTTGTGCCAGAATAAAATGATTTCGCGGCTGCTCCGCCAGCATTTCGATCTGGAGACTTTCGGCGATGAGGCTGGCGTAATTGACGAGCGCAGACTCAGTGTTTCGCAGGCTGTTGTTACGGATAAAACTGTAGGATAAGCCACCGGTAGTTAACGTGCCGACAAGCAGGATTACGATATAGCTTGTGAGCAGCTTGCGTTTCACTCCCGGGCCTTCTTCATTCGGTATCCGGCGCCTCGAACGGTCTCGATATAACGAGACGTCTCGTTCTGGTCTTCAAGTTTCCGCCGCAAGTTTCGTATATGAACATCGATAACGCGGGGATCTGCCGCTCGGTCGCCGGACATTACCGAGAGAAGCTCATGTCGAGAGACAACCGATCCCTGCTCCGCAGCAAGGCGGCGAAGGATTGCAAACTCGTTAGGCGTGAGATCGCTTACGATATTCTTCCTCACCACCTCTTGTTGTTTCACGTCAATCACCAGATCCTGTACAATCAGCAGTTCGCGATCGTCGGCGCGACGATTTGACGGTACGCCGCCGTTTCTATTTATATGTTGCGTTGGTGAAGGATTCGTAGTTACCGAAACGGAGCGGCGCAGGGCATTGCGTATACGTGCTTCAAGCTCACGCAGTCCGAACGGTTTGGTTATATAATCTTCAGCACCGAGACCAAGTCCAATTACCTTGTCCGGCTCTTCACTACGAGCGGTGAGCATGAGAACCGGAATCGATACTGTCTCCGGTGTGTTTCTTAATATCCTTAAAACTTCGAATCCATCCAAGTCGGGCAGCATTATATCGAGCAGTATGAGGTCAGGTTGCTCCAGCTTTGCCGTATCCACAGCGGCGCGTCCCTCCCACGCAGCAAGAACGTCAAACTCACTCTCCGGGAGGTTCATTCTGATCAGTTCAATAATGTTGGGCTCATCGTCAACAATAAGAATACGTCGTCGCCTAGTCCTACCCATATCTGCACCTTAAACGACTATAGGCGACGCATGTATAGGCGTCAACGGATCTTACGTCTCAAACGACACCACCACGCGCGCCCCGCCGTCTCCGTTCGTGTCGTCGATCGTGAGTTCACCTCGGAGCTGTTCCGCCAGCGCACCCACGATCGTAAGGCCAAACCCTCCGGAACCGGCGCCGTCTATCGTCGGAGCCGGTATTCCGGGACCGTCGTCGGCGACGGTCAGGGTCACGTGTCCATCCAGATGCCGGGCGGTCACCGAGAGGCGGGCCCGGTCACGCCCGGCCAGGGCGTACTTTACGGCGTTTGTCACCAGTTCGTTCACGATTATTCCCAGGCAGGAGAGCTGCTGCACCGTCAGGATCACGTCGTCGACCTCGGTCTCAAGCAGGATCCGTTCGGAGAGGGGGAAGAGCCGCAGGATCTCTGCAATTAGATCAGGCAAATAGTCGCGGAGCGACATATCCCGGAGGTTTTCCGTCCTGTAGAGTCGGTCGTAAAGAACCTGCATCGCCTGGAGCCGTCCCCCGGCTTCCTCCAGAATCCGCGTCGTCTCGGTATCGGTCACGGCGTTGGCCTGGAGCGAGAGAAGACTCACCATCGTGTTCATGTTGTTCTTGATCCGGTGGTGTACCTCCCGCAGGAGCAGGTCTTTCTCCTGCAGGAGCGTGCGGATCTGGTCCTCCGACGTCCGACGCAGTTCTTCCTCAACTTTGCGCGCAGTAATGTCCTTGGCCTGCCCGTCGATGATCACCTCGTCGTCGGTAACGGCTTTATGGATGAACTGGTCCCGCAGCCACATCCAGCGTCCGTCCCGCGTGCGGATCCTGTACTCGACCGCGTATCGAGCGCCCTTCCGGTCGTCTTCGATCGCCTGTTGTACCGCCGGCCGGTCCTCGGGGTGGATCGATCGGTTCCAGAGGAACGGGTCTGCCATGATCTCGTCAGGATCGTACCCGAGAATATCGCGCACGCGCTTCGACCAATACAGCCCGCCCCGGGTACTCGAGAAGGAGTAGATGATGTCCGGAGAGTTCTCTACCAGGCGTCGGAATCGACCGGCGGCAAGCTCCCGATCGGTGATTACTTCCGTGTAGAGAATGATCCCACCAATCTTGCCACCAACCTCGTACCAGGGGCGACACTCCCACCGGGTGTAATCGGTGGTACCGTCGGGTCGTTCGAAGAAATCATACTCCGAGCGGATAACTTCACCCTTGAGCGCCCGCTGGTGCACCTCACGCCACCGGTCCGGTATTTCCGGGAACACCTCGTAGTGGTGCAGTCCCACTACGTCGGTCTCCCGGACGCGATAATCCTGGAGAAACCGCTCGCTCACGAAGCGGAATACCAGATCGGTATCGAGAATCGCGATCGCGCCAGGATCATGGTGGATCACGTACTCCATGAGACCGCGCCATTCCTGGAGTTCCCGCTCGCGATTAAGGATACGTTCCCTGGATCGTTCCAACTCATCGTTGGTGATCCGCAGCGTCTCGTTGGTCGCCTCGACCTCCATCTTCTGGCGCCGGAGATATACCTGCGCGTTAAAAAGGCGGAACGCCATCTTGATCGCCGCGTCCAGGACGGTGATACCCGCGTTCTTGACGACGTACCCGTAGGAGGTGATCCCCTCGGTCTTCTCCACGATCGCGCGGTCCGTGTGGGAGGAGACAAAGATCAGTGGAACTGAACGGCGGGCAAGGATCCGCATAGCCGCTTCCGTACCGTCGATGCCGGAACCGAGGTTAATGTCCATCAGTATCAGGTCTACGGAAGAATCGTCCGCCGCTACGGTTACGGCGTCCTCTCCGTTGTGCACCATACGCACGTGATACCCGTATTTCTCGAGAGAGGTCTTCTGCGCGAGGGCGAGGACCGCCTCGTCCTCCACGAGCAGGATCGTTCTACGCTCATTCGTACTCATACTTTTTCGGAAAGAAGTGTAATGCTGTACATCCTGGAACGCAACGTCAATTACTCGATCGTCTCGAGGATCTCCTCCGGCTCCACGTCCGCTCCGGCGGACATCTCCCGTTCGATCGCCGCGAGGCCCCGCAGGGCATCCACCAGCGGGCCGTACCGGTGAACGATCAGATCCAGGACGTACCGTGAAGTTGTCTCTCCCAGGGTATCCGCCAGCGCCGCGTTGAGCCGGGGAAAGCTCTTTGTAATCCCACGCTCTTCGGCGGCGCAGACGCGCAGAATAGATTCGAGAGCATCTATTGCGTCGTTGATGATCTCGCGCACCAGGGGCCGGAACTTGGACAGAACCCCGGCCATCTGGATCCGGACCAGGGCGGCATCGCTGTTGCCGGCATTCAGTCGCTTTACTTCCTCCCCGATCTTACCCCGGTTGTCGCCGCTGCCGATCAGCTCCTCCAGCTTATCCAGCTGCTGGTCGAGCTGCACGTGTCCGTCCAGCAGGTCTTTCTTGGAGGTGAGCCGGAGAATTCCTTCCTCCCGAGCCAGAGTTCCCACGAACACCCGGGTCAGGCGGAACTCCGTACCCGACGCGAGACGGCGCAGTGCGCCTACCGTGCGGGGGTAGAGCGTGGTCGGTATCCAGCTGATCGGTGGCGCCGCCACGGAGAACTCGTCGTGCAGGATCGACTCCAGCCGGAATGCGCGATGCCGGAGGATAGAAGATCCCGCTTCAAGCGTGTCCATCCAGGCGTTCTCAAAGAGCGGCCACCAGTCCTGGGGATGTTTCACCTGTTTGACCGTCGCCCGGGGCTCCTCCAGAGCGAGGCGGATGATATCCAGGAGCGGAACCGCCACGAGCATATCCTCTATCATCTCCCAGAGCGCGCGATACACCGCAAAACTGCGTCCCAACCGCTGCGTCGTAAACTCCGCCGCCAGATCGAGACCTCGCGGTTCCTGGTGCTTCCGGCAGAACTCCAGCTCCTGGTAGAGTCTGATCAGGTCGTCACGAACAGCTCTCAGGGGAATGCGCGGCTCCCGGCCGCCTTCAGCAGGGAGCATGTTCTTCATCTGTACCCCGGCAAGAAACTTGAGTCCGATCAGGCTCGTCCAGACCGGTCCCAGGACGCGGAAAATCTGGGATTGGTTTACCTCGAGCGCCTGGTGCATGCGTTCCTTCAATGACTTGTTGGCCTGTTCCAGTGTTACAGTATAGTCCTCGAGCAGTTCCTCGGGAACGCGCGTCGCCGCATCCAGTTGCTCTGAGATCTCCGGGTCCAGCGACTTCAGAGAGGTCTGCAGAAACCGCCCCGCTCGATTGCCCGTGACTTCTTCTACCACCGTCTTGACCACGGTCATACGCTTGGCTATCTCGAAGAGGCGCCGGGTAAACCCACCAAGCAGGACAGGAATCGCGGGATCGACGATCTCGTGATGGTCGCGCTCGAGACGTCGATACAGGAGACGGTACTCCCGATGACGCACGCCGACCTCCACGGACTCGCCTTGAAACCAGGAACGCAGGTAGACGATCAGTTTACTGAAGAGGGAGAGCTCTTTAAAAAGCTCGTGGTACACGTCCGGTCCCGGCGGCGTAATCGATTCCGGGGCAGCTGTATAGTGTTCAGACCGTCTCATACGGTTAATATATCGTTTCTTATACGGAGTATCATGCCTGTCGGTCCACAACCGCGCGCCGGGAGAGGAGGATCAACGCCGCCGCGTCGTAGAACACGTGAACGAGCACCGGCACGAGCAGCGTACCCGTCAACAGATACAGGCCTCCCAGATAAAGCCCGATCACTGTGGCAAACGCCGCGTAGGTGTGCGTAATCCAGTGCAACGCGCCAAATACGAGCGAACTTACGATCAAAGCGGGAACCGGCCCGATGAGTGCGATCAATCCCCCCAGGAGCAGTCCCCGAAACAGAACCTCCTCGCCGATTCCCGCCGCCAGGGCGACGATGAACGAGCGCGCAACGGTCATTCCACGCAGTAATGGGTCCAGAACACCGACCAGCACTATTCTGATTCGCTGCAGTGACGGACGCCGGGACCGTAGAAAGTACAGAAAGAATACCAGCGGCGGGAGTGTTGCCACGGTGGACACCAATATCAGGACGGGGTAACGCACTGCGTCCGCCGCAGCCGTTATACGCGCCGCGCCTGCAGCACCCGCCGCGCCTGCAGCACCCGCCGCGCCTGCAGCACCCGCCGCGCCTGCCGGCGCCAGGGGATCGTGTCCGACCGCCAGTCCGATCAGGACCGCCCCCAGCCCGAGACCGAGCTCAAAAACTACGGCAACGGCGGCAAACCGTCGTCCGCGATCCGGCGGGAGTACCACGTAGATTCTACTCCCGGTCCGGTACGATTATCCGTACCGCCGCGGGAACCACCTCGATCTCAACCGGGGTGGTACTGATGACCTCGCCGTCACCCTGCACGAGACGGCTCTTACGGTGCGCGGTGATCGTCATGCGCTTGAATACGGAAAAATGGATGAACTTCTCGTCCCGAGCAGGCCGTCGGAAGATCGTTCGCAGGATGATGACCAGGTAATCGTACACCGATCGCCCGTTGACCACGTACACGTCGATACGTCCATCGCAGTACGTAGGTTGCGGTCCGAGCAGGTTCGGAAGATCCTCCACCATCGTACCGTTGGAGACAAACAGTTCCGTGGCGTCCACGGTACGGAGATATCCGTCGAGAAGCAGGTCAAACCGATAGGACTTGAAACCAAAGATATGTCCCACCACCCGCCAGACGTAGGCAAGAATACCAAAGCGACGCTTGTCCTTCCGGGGGGTATCGTAGATCGAGCTGGAACTGATGCCGGTGCTGATGTTGAGGATGCAATGTCGTCCCGCGGCGTACATCGAATCGACCCCGATCACCCGGTGTTCGCCGATTATCAGCGCCAGCGCTTCTTCCCACCGGAGCGGAACCCCTACCGCACGGGCGAAAAGATTCCCCGTTCCTACCGGCACGAGGCCAAGCGGTACGGTGGTACCCACCATCCCGTTCACTACCTCGCCCACTGTTCCGTCGCCGCCGGCGACTATCACGAGGGTTACACCGCGTTCGCAGGCGTCGCGCACCACCGCGGATAGATCGTCGTTCTCCTGCGTCTCGTGGATCGAATACCGCCACCGCGCGTCGTCCAGCCGTTGAGAAAGCATCGTCCTGAACGTCTTCCCGTCGCTGAGGCTCCCCGACACGGGATTAATCACTACGAACGCGTTTACCATCACCTGGAAACCAGAATAGCGCGGCAGCGAATATTGCGCCAGAGCTCTGGTATGCACAACCTTGGTGATCGCCGGAAACCGTTGCCCGGCCGCGGGCTTTCCGGGCATACTGAAGGGACATGAACATCGGAATTATCGGTTTACCCAAGGCGGGCAAGACCACCATCTTCAATGCTCTCACCGGCCAGGAAGCGGAAGTGGCGGAATATACCTCCAGCAAAGTGGAGCCCAACGTGGCAGTGGTGAACGTGGGTGATCCTCGGGTGGAAACGCTCTCGGAAATGTACCAGCCCCGGAAGACGGTCTACGCTACCACGGAGTTCATCGACTTTGTGGGTGGCGCCGGCTCCGGCGGAAGCTCCGGCGGAAGCTCCGGCGACGGCCGGGACGGTTCACGCGAGAAGAGATCCGGCGGCCTCTTCTCCGGCGAGGGGATCACCCTCGTCCGGAATGCCGACGCACTCCTGCTGGTGCTGCGGAACTTCTCCAACCCCACCCTGAACGAGGCTCTGGGGGTTCCCGGACCACCTCGCGACCTGGACACGATCGAGACGGAATTGATCCTCGCGGACCAGATAATCGCGGAGAAGCGGCTGGAACGCATCCGCGCGGACCACCAGCGCGGAAAGAAAACTCCCGCCTCGCAAGCTGAAGAGAAAATAATGCACCGCGTTGCGGATCAGCTCGACGGTGGTGGAGTTATCCGTGATCTGGAACTCACCGCCGACGAGAAGCAGATTCTCAGCGGGTTTCGTTTTCTGACCGCCAAGCCGGTACTGCTGGTGCTCAACTCCGATGAGGACAACTACGGCCGGAATGAATCGCTCCTGCAGTCGCTGCAGCAGCAGTATCCCGCGATCGAGTTTGCAGGAAACTTCGAGATGGAACTTTCCCGCATGGACCCGGACGATGCGTCGGCGTTCATGGAGGATATGGGTATCACCGAGTCCGCAAGAAACCGCCTCACGCGCTTCGCTTACCGCATGCTCGGGTATATCAGTTTTTTTACCGTCGGCGAAGACGAGGTACGCGCCTGGACGATCAGGAACGGTGAGAACGCGCAGGAGGCGGCCGGAACTATCCACACGGATCTGGCCAAGGGTTTCATCCGTGCAGAGTGCTTCAACTACGAGGACCTGGTCGCCGCCGGTACTGAATCCGCGGTCAAGCAGAAAGGGCTCTTCCGGCTGGAGGGTAAGGAATACCCGGTAAAAGACGGGGATATCCTGAACATCCGGTTCAACGTGTAGCGGTGTGGCGCGCGGCGCCGAGTCGCCGAGTCGCCGAGTCGCCGAGTCGC
>SLRR01000125.1 GCA_007130865.1 Spirochaeta sp.
AATCGACTCAATACTCATTAATACTGAGTGGTGTAAGCGGTGTGGAATCTGCATCGCATTCTGTCCCAAGAAGGTGTTCGACGCAGACGCGGAAGACGCGGTGATCGTGGCACGGCCGGACGATTGTATCGTCTGCGAGATCTGCGAGCGCCTCTGTCCCGATCTCGCAATTACCCTGGTCCCCAAGGAACAACCTCCGGAGAACGATAAATGAACAACAACGGTTCACAACGGCCTCTGTTCATTCACGGGAATGAAGCATGCGCCCAGGGCGCGCTCTACGCAGGGGTGAGCTTCTTTGCGGGGTACCCGATCACCCCTTCCTCGGAGATCGCCGAGATCATGAGCCGGCGCTTGCCGGAGTTGGGCCGGCGGTTTATCCAGATGGAAGACGAGATTTCTTCCATGTGTGCGATAATCGGCGCGTCCCTGACCGGTGCCAAGTCCATGACCGCCACGAGCGGCCCCGGGTTCTCGCTGATGCAGGAGGCGCTAGGCTACGCAATCATGGCGGAGATCCCTGTGGTGATTGTGGACGTCATGCGGGGCGGACCATCCACGGGACTCCCCACGCAGGGTAGCCAGGGTGACGTCAACCAGGTCCGGTGGGGGACCCACGGTGACCATTCGATCGTTGCCCTGACGGCGTCAACCAACCAGGGGCTTTTCGAGACGACGGTACGCGCGTTCAATATGGCGGAGACGTACCGTACACCCGTGGTCGTACTGTACGACGAGATGCTCGGACATTTAAGGGAACGCGTAGTGATCCCCGAGAACGGGGAACTGCCCCTGGTGGAACGCCTCCGGACGAGCGTGCCCGAGGGAGTCGATTACCATCCTTACCTCACACGAGACGACGGCCGCCTGCCGATGTCCGACTTCGGTGGCGTTCACCGGTACAACGTAACGGGCTTGTATCACGACATGTGGGGATTCCCCTCGACGCAGCCCCAGGTAGTGGACGAACTGGCGCACCACCTGAACGACAAGATCGAGCTCCAGGCGGACGAGTTTGCCCGGGCGCGGGAATACTACATGGAGGACGCAGAGATCGTGTTCATCTCCTACGGATCTCCCGCGCGAACAGCCCGCCAGGTAGTACACCAGGCCCGGGTAAACGGGCAGCGTCTGGGTCTCCTGGAGCTGGAAACGCTCTGGCCCTTCCCGGCACGGATGGTACGGGATGCCTGTCGCAACGCCCGGGCCACGATCGTCGTGGAGATGAACATGGGGCAAATGTACTATCACATCAAGAACGCGGTTGATAATCCCCGTACGGTGTTCCTCTCCAATCGAGTGGACGGGCGCTTTATCACGCCCAAAGACGTCCGCCGCGTAGTGCGAATCGTGGAGGGACAAGGTGAGTAACACGAATCGGCCGATAACGCATTATCTGCGTGAGCGGTTCATGCCGCATATATGGTGCGCCGGGTGCGGGCACGGCACGGTGCTGAACCAGCTGGTTCGTTCCGTGGACGAGCTGGGACTCAAGAAACGGGAAATCGTAATGGTGTCCGGAATCGGCTGCTCGGCACGCATGGCGGGGTACCTCGATTTTCACACGCTGCACACGCTGCACGGAAGAGCGCTCGCGTTTGCCACCGGCGTAAAGATGAGCCGCCCGGAGCTGACGATCCTCTGCCCCCTGGGCGACGGCGACGCCCTGGCGATCGGGGGAAATCACTTCATCCATGCGGCGCGGCGCAACATCGACATAACCGTAATGGTACTCAACAACCGGATCTACGGGATGACCGGCGGACAGTTTTCTCCCCAGTCAGGATGCGGAATCGAAGCTTCCACCGCCCCCTTTACCACGATCGACGAGGCGTTTGACACGGTCAAACTCGCCACCGCCGCTGGTGCCAGCTTTGTCGCCCGCGCCACGGCGTACCACGTGCAGGAACTCCAGCAGATTCTCACCAAAGCGATCCGTCACCGCGGCTTTTCCGTTGTTGAGGTTCTCTCGCAATGCCCCACCCACTTTGGACGCCGGAACGGCAATCTCGAAGCGATAGAGATGCTCCAGGGGTTCAAGGACGGTACCGCGAGGATCGGCTCCAAACAACTTGAAAAGAACCCGGACCTGATCCCTCGCGGAATCTTCGTGGAGGAGAGCCGGGATGAGTACTGTGACCGGTATCTTGAAATAATCCGACGCGCCGGATCTGCCGGCCAACCGGAGGAGGACGCCCTGGCTACCGATGAAGCGGTGGACAGCGAGATGACCGACACCGACGCGATAGCGGTGGAGACAGGAACAACCGGAGGCGACGCATGATCTGGAAACTGGTGATCGGCGGCGTCGGCGGCCAGGGTGTTATTACCGCGGGCATTCTCCTGGCGGAAACCGCGGTAATCCACGAGAACCGCCACGCCGTACAGAGCCAGACCTACGGAGCGGAGATGCGGGGAGGACTGACCCGGACCGATGTGGTCATATCCGACGATGAAGTGATCTATCCCAAGGTGGACCAGGCGCATATGCTGGCGTGCCTCCACAGAAAGGCGCTCGCTTCCTACCACCAGATGATCCGTCCCGGGGGACTGCTCGTCACCGACAGCGACGAAGCACCGGCGCTCAAGCGCCTGGATTGCCTAAAAGTCGAGCTGCCCTTTACGGCGGCGGTACGGGAGCGTACGGGAAACACCAGGAGCGCAAATCTGTGCCTGCTGGGGGCGATAGCGCGCATCACCGGCGTGGTCAAACTCGAACACCTGGAAGAAGCGGTGCGGGAACGGTACAAGAACACCCCCTCTACGATCGAAGCGTTGTATCTCGGGCCGGAGCTGGTGGAAAAATCGGGCTTCCGCACGGTGAACCTCGCGGAAGACGGCAGGTCCGGTCGACACGCCACGTCGGCTCGACTGTAGTCGCGAGGCTTACCCCGGGGCGAGTCCGTTCCGGGCTGCAACGCGGGTCAGCGCAACATCTCGCCGTGCTCGGCAACCCGCGCGTATCCTTCCAGAAGCGACCGGCATTCCACAGGCGTTCCCGGAAACGGTGCGCTTTCCCTCGTCACGGCACGGCGGTACAGGTGAAGGAACTCTTCTCGTGGTACGCTTACCGCACCAAGGCGGCGCTTGTAAGGGATCTCCATCCCCAGGTCCCAGAACGCGAATCCCTGTCGCTCCAGTAGACGCGCCAGAGCGGTGATCTGCACGGTGCCGGCTCCGCTCACGCGGTGAAATCCGGAGAGACTGGTATACACCGTACCGCACCGGTACCCTACTTCCGCGGCAACCAGGGCGCCCTGCGCATCGGTGAGTTCCACGGAATGCACCGAAACTCCGTGACGCGGAGTCCTGTACAGCTCCCGGAGGACGCGCAAAAAGGACGGCACAAGCCAGCTCTGCTCGTGATGACGGTCGATCCCAGCGATCGCCTCGTCAAACTGCCGATCCAGGGAAAGAGAGAACCCGGACCGTCGGATCCGGCGCAGCGTGCTTCGCGATACGTACAGGCGCTCAAAGTTCAGCACCATCCGCCGGTGGTGGCTCTTTATGAGCAGCAGAGGGTGCCCCTGAAACTGATCGGCCATCGGTAGATATCCGTGACGACAAACCTCCGCCACCATCCCGGCGTTCATCATCGGAGAAACTGCGAACTCGCCACCGGTCTGCGCGAGAAGGGCCGGCAGTTCCGGCAGTCGGTCCGGTTTATCGATCAGGGGCAGAGTAAACACACCGTACTATACGCGGTAACCGTGATAGATTTACAGGCATGAAGCATACTATCAGCCCAGGCAACGCGCAGGAGCACCGGTTCTCACGCGCTATTTTTCTAATGGCATCGATCGTCCTGTTTCTTCCGGCTTCGATCGAAGCGGGTGGAGGCCGCACGGCGGAACCGGAAGAAGCGCGCGACCCGGTGTGGGTTCTCTCCCGTGGAAACGAGGGCGACCGCTATGCCGCGGTTCACGTAATACGTTCCACCGATCAGTTGCAGGTGGCGCCGATCGCGAGTAAATTGCGGGATTCCATTGAGAACCAACTCGATTTCTCCCGTCAGGCAGCGGTGGTATTCTTCGCGGGGACGCGCATGACCGGCGGATACCGCCTGAACCTGGAAGATTTTACCCGTACGGAGGAATCCGTCGTGCTTCGGGTAAGAGAAGAAGCCCCCGACTCCGGTGATATCGTAACGCAGGCTCTCACGTACCCGTATATCGTAGTGGTGGTGGAAGACCCTCCACCATCGATCGTCGTGGATGGCCCATGATTTTTTCTCACATTCCACGCGAACGGTGTTATACTGAAGGTACACCCGCCGCAGGGGTCCCTGAGCCGCACCTGGCTCACGGGACCCCTCACTTTTTCGCGGTGGATTGTCGACCGTCTGTCACGTGGCGGTATCGATCCGGAAACCGGCGGAGCACTCACCGTACGCGGCAGGAAACCTCAATATTGCTATCGTTCCAGGATCACCGGGCGTCAAAGTGAAAACCCCCTGCATCTGTCCCGCCAGGGCCCGGACGAGCACGAGGCCCGTACCACCGTCGGCGAGGTTTTCCGCTCTCCGGGAGAGCCCGGTTCCGTTGTCGGCGATTACGAGCTCCCAGGTGTCCGAGGAACTGCGACGCATCGTAACGCGCAACTCCCAGTCCCGGGACGCTGCACCGGTGAAAGCGTGTTTCCACGCGTTTGTGAG